>JANOJO010000472.1:0-4293 GCA_031418795.1 Bacteroidota bacterium
TTTTCAACAACAAGAATTCTGATGGGAATAAATAATATTCTTTATATTTTTATAAAGAACTAATTTTCTAACTAAATTAATTTTATATGAATACTATTGAAATGCGTCTTCAGCAATTAGAAGCAACCAACCGCAGGTATAAAAGGATAGTTATTTTGATGATAGCATTATTTGCTACTCTATTCATGGCATTCCGGAGTACGAATACCGCTCCGGATGTATTACAAGCTAAGCGATTTGAAGTAGTGGATGATAAAGGCAATGTGCTGGTACGGCTGAATCAAAGCGATGGTAATGGTACCATAAAAACTTACCGGAGTAACGGGAAAAAACTTTTAAACCTTACTTATACAACAAAAAATGAAGGATACATTTCTGTTGAGGATGGCAATGACAAGGAATTGATCCGTTTTAGCAGCTCCAACGAAGGCGGTGGAGGTTATATTGGAATTTATAATCCTGCTGGTAAAAGAACTTTGACATTAAACAATGATAACGGTGGAGGTAATATTTATTTAGGCGATAGTGTAGGAAACAGCCGTGCTGTTTTGCAATGCAATAATAGCGCAGGAGGCTTCCTGGCACTTTATAATTCTAAGGGTTTTGCAGCCGTCAAGCTTACACAAACCAGCAGCGGGAATGGTGATCTGTATGTAAATAATTATAACGGGGATGAACGTGTAAGACTTTCAGTCAGTAGTTCCGCCGGCAATCTGCAATTAAAAAATAACAGCAAGACCATGATAGTGGAGTTGGGTGGCACAGCAGGCGAAGGCGGCACAATCAATACTTACAGTTCAAGCGGAACTTTTATCCAGGGAATAGGCAGCAGCAATTAGTAATCAGTCTTCCGATTCCATCCTTCGCTTTACTCAGGATGACAATGATGCTTCCGCATTCAAGTATGATTCCAATGGTTCGCAAGTACAAATTAAATTTCTGTCGCCGTGAGTATTATTTACTCTTGCCACGGATGGCCAGAATTTATTTTGCTTAACATAGTCCAATGGAAATGCTGCAAACTCCCTGGTATAAGGTTTTGTCCACTCACTGCTCACCACTGACAATTGAGTATGGGGTGCATTCTTCAAAGCGTTATTTGTTTTATCTGCTTCACCATTTTCTATTGCAGCTATTTCTTTTCTTATTGCAAGCAGTGCATCACAAAAACGATCAAGCTCGGCTTTGTCTTCACTTTCGGTTGGTTCTATCATGATAGTACCCGGTACTGGGAAACTCATGGTTGGTGCATGAAAACCATAATCAATTAAACGCTTTGCTACATCTTCTGCTTCTATACCAACAGATGATTTGAATGGACGCAGGTCAACAATAAACTCATGAGCACATGTACCATTGTGGTCGGTATATAAAATATCAAAATCATTTTCCAATCTTGCTTTCATGTAGTTTGCATTTAGTATTGCATACTCCGTTGCTTTCTTTACACCATCCGCACCCAGCATTCTTATATATGCATAGCTTATTAAAAGAATAGATGCACTTCCATAAGGTGCAGCAGAAACTGCCCCATCCGGCTTCCCCGAAGGGGAAGAGACCCACACACCAACCTCGCTTTTTGAAGATTCACTATTACTATTTGAATCCTGATTAAGCAAGGGCTGTGAGTTGGTGGCCTTCCCTTTGGGAAGGTCGGGATGGGCTACATGTCCTGGTAAAAATTCTTTCAAATGTGCTTTGACACAAATCGGCCCCATACCTGGCCCGCCGCCACCATGTGGAATAGAAAATGTTTTATGCAAATTCAAATGACAAACATCTGCACCAATTAATCCTGGTGATGTTAATCCAACTTGTGCATTCATATTGGCGCCATCCATATATACTTGTCCGCCGTGCTGATGAACAATTTCACATATCTCTTTTACAGTTTCTTCAAAAATGCCATAAGTACTTGGATAAGTAATCATGGTTCCTGCAAGATTCTTACTGTATTGTTCTGCCTTTTCTTTAAAATCATTTACATCTATATATCCATTCTCCAATGCTTTTACTACTACCACTTTCATTCCCACCATAACAGCACTTGCAGGATTAGTGCCATGTGCAGAAATTGGAATTAAAACAATATTGCGTTGAGTATCGCCATTTGCATGATGATAATTTCTGATTGCCAATAATCCTGCAAACTCGCCTTGTGCTCCGCTGTTAGGTTGCAGGCTGCAAGCATCGAAGCCTGTTATTTCAGAAAGATAATTTTCTAAATCATTACATATTTGCTGATAGCCATCAGATTGATCTATTGGTGCAAATGGATGCATCTTGCTCCAATGTGCCCAGCTAAGTGGCATCATTTCACTAGCAGCATTTAATTTCATGGTGCAACTTCCCAGTGTAATCATGGAAGTGTTGAGTGAAAGATCTTTGTTCTCTAATTGTTTTATATAACGCATCATCTGGCTTTCGCTATGATGTGAATTAAAATTGGGATGCTGTAAATAAGTGGATACACGCTGCAAATCTTTTTGAATTTTAAATACACTTGGGTTATGCCCTGATTTTGCACCATGCTCAACACCCGAAGCTTTTGCAAATATTTTTTTGATGGCGTGAATATCATTCAGCGTGGTTGTTTCATCAATGCTTATCTGCACCTCTCCATCTTTAGTATAAAAAAAATTTATTTCTGCTGCTTCTGCTGCAGCTTTTACTTTCAATATATCAACACCTGAAATTTTTATTGTATCAAAATAATGTTCATTGATTTGATTCAATCCTAACTCCTGAATTTCCTGTTCTGCTTTTTGTACAAGCAGGTGAGTTCTTTCTGCAATTGCTCTTAATCCTTTAGGCCCGTGATAAACAGCAAACATCGCTGCCATATTTGCCAGCAATGCCTGCGCCGTACAAATATTAGATGTTGCTTTTTCTCTTTTTATATGCTGCTCTCTTGTTTGCAATGCCATACGCAATGCCCGGTTTCCCTGCGCATCAATACTTACACCAATAATGCGACCGGGTATAGCTCTCTTAAATTCATCTTTGGTAGAAAAGAATGCAGCATGTGGCCCGCCAAATCCAAGTGGTACACCAAAACGCTGGGTAGAACCCAATGCAACATCAGCACCCAACTCACCCGGTGGAGTTAATAATGTTAGTGCTAATAAATCAGCAGCCATCGCAACATAACCGCCAACGGCATGTACCTTATTTATAAAATCACGATAATCTTCTACAGAGCCGGAGTTGTTGGGGTATTGAATTAATGCGCCGAAATAAGTATTATCAACTGATACATTTTTATAATCACCAAACACTACTTCAATGCCAAGCGGAGTTGCTCTTGTAATCACAACATCTTTTGTTTGTGCAAATGTTTCATTGTCTATAAAAAATTTTGGCGCTTTAATTATATCAGTTCTGTTTACATGATGAAAGAACATATTCATGGCTTCGGCAGCGGCGGTTGCTTCATCCAATAAACTTGCATTGGCAATTGGCAGTGCAGTTAAATCACTCACCATCGTTTGAAAATTTAATAAACTTTCCAAACGGCCCTGAGAAATTTCTGCCTGGTAAGGAGTGTACTGTGTGTACCAGCCCGGATTTTCAAAAACATTTCTTAGAATTACTGATGGTGTATGTGTATCATAATAACCCTGACCAATATAATTTTTATACAATTTATTTTTCAGCGAAATATCTTTCAGGTGTTTCAATAAATCTGCTTCACTCATGGCAGCAGGAAGATTCAATGCTTTGTTGCTGCGGATGGATGCCGGAACTGTTTTATTAATCAGTTCATCCACACTCCCGGCGCCAATTGTTTTCAGCATTTGCATTTCCTGGCCAATGGTACCGATATGACGGGCTAAAAATTCGTTTTGTTGCTGTTCGAAAATGTTCATGAGGTTTAGTTGTTTAGTCAGCAAATATTAATTAATAATTAATAATTATTAATTAATTCAGGTCGCAAAGTTAAGGTGACAGCAGCAACCAAAAACATGATAATTGAACTGTGGAAAAGAGATTGTTTCTTTGTAAAATGAGTGAGGATATTTTGAAAAATTGGGAAAGGAAATCGGCAGACAACCACAAAAAGTATAAGCAGTTTCTGCATCGGGCAGATAAAAACAAAGTATTGAAAGCATTGCCCGATCTGCATGAAGAGGCTTTTGAAAAAATAGATTGCCTGCAATGCGCCAACTGCTGCAAAAATTTTTCACCCCGTTTTAAAACGCCGGATGTAAAACGCATCAGCAAACTGCTGAAAATGCGGGAGAGTGATTTTATTGAAAAATATTTGCGGGTGGATGCTGATGGAGATTTTGT
>JANOJO010000473.1:0-1781 GCA_031418795.1 Bacteroidota bacterium
GCCAATGGTTTAAAAATTTATAAGAGCCTGGGTATGTCATCAAAAGATATAACTGGCAAACGAATCGCAGTAGATGATCCGCGGCTTGATCCTGTTTGGAAAAAAGCAGGTGAATTAAAAATACCTGTACTTATACATACGGCAGATCCAAAACCATTTTGGGATCCGATGGATGAAAAAAATGAACGCTGGCTTGAACTGGCAACCAGGCCGGGCAGAAAGAAAAATAGTGACGCTGATACGATTTCGTGGCAGCAGCTGATAGATGAGCAGCATCGTATGTTCAGAAAACATCCAAATACAACTTTTATCAATGCGCATTTTGGCTGGTACCCGAATAATCTTGAAAAGCTTGGCAAGCTGCTCGATGAAATGAAAAATATGAATGTAGAATTCGGCGCCATCATTGCTGAACTTGGAAGACAACCCAGGGCAGCCAAAAAATTTTTTGAAAAATACCAGGACAGGATTCTGTTTGGCAAAGACAGCTGGGTGCCGGATGAGTATGCCACTTATTTCCGTGTACTGGAATCGGAGGACGAATATTTTCCTTATCATAAAAAGTATCATGCCTTCTGGGCCATGTATGGCATGGGGCTGTCCGATGCCGTACTGAAAAAAATTTATTATAAAAATGCATTGCGCATTATTCCTAATATTGATAAAACTGGTTTTCCTGACTAAATGAAAAAAGATATTACCGGCAGGGAAGATCTTTTAATACTTGTAACCCGTTTTTATGAAAAGTTGCTGGCAGATAATTCTATCAGTTATCTTTTTACTGATATTGCAAAAATTAATCTTCCGCATCATTTAAATACACTTGTTGATTTCTGGGATAATATATTGTTTCAAAACGATGTATACCGGAAGAATGCGATGCAGCCACACCTTGTTCTTCACCAGCAATCACCCCTTCAAAAACATCATTTCGAAACATGGCTAAGCTATTTTAATGAAACAGTAGATGAATTATTTTCAGGGGAAAAAGCCTTTTTAGCTAAAGAAAGAGCCTTAAGTATTGCAACGGTTATGCAGATAAAAATCAGCCAGCATAATACTGCCACTGGCATGCGGTGAATCAATCTTCCCGTTTTTCCATAAAAATATTTTTTGAAATATTTTCACTAGCCTTGTATGTAATTTCCTTAACAGCCACATCCTCTATGCAAATTAGTGGCTATGCAGAAAATAAGGCTATCACTTGACCCGCGGTGGTTCCAGGTAATTTTCCAGGCAATCTTTTTAACCTACGGCATTTTTTTCCTGCATTGGAGTGCAGACTGGCTGCATTATATTATCAGCATCGGTGGTTGTTTGTTTTTTCAATACTCAGCCGACTCTATTAAATCAATGAGGTTTCTGCGTTTCAATGAATTTGTTCGCTGGGGTTTTAGTGTTTTAATCAGTGCTATGAGTTTATGCCTTTTATTAAAAACTAATTTCTGGTATATCAGTTTGTTGGCGGCTTTTTTAACTGTTGTTTCAAAATATATTTTCAAATTCAATAGTAAACATATCTTCAATCCCTCTGCATTTGGAATAGTTGCAACATTACTCTTAACAAAAGATGCCTGGCTCAGCCCCGGGCAGTGGGGAAGTAATACAGTAATCTTTTTTGGCGTAATAACACTTGGAACAATTGTAGTAACAAGAGTGCAGAAGCTGGATGTTTCTCTTGCATTTCTTTTCACTTTTATCGGATTGCTTTATTGGAGACAAGTTTATACACTTGGCTGGCCGATGGATCATTTTATTCATTCAGTAAGTACAGGCAGTTT
>JANOJO010000474.1:0-1586 GCA_031418795.1 Bacteroidota bacterium
CGTTTTCCTTTCTCTTCTTTGAAAAAAGCAAGTTCGCTGCGGGCAATGATTAATTCTGCAGCCAGTATTTCTTTTTCTTCTTTGAAAAGGGCAAGTTCTTTGCGGGCAATGATTAACTCATCCTCATCCGATTTTTTTAGTTTAGTTATATTCTGTGCCGGCATTTAGTTTTGTTTTAAGTAATCAAACTGTTTTGTACAGTGAGCACAAAATTTTCCCGGGCTGGTTGTGAAATATTTTGCGGTACGATAAGTGTAATAAAGGTTTGATGAATTATTTTTTTGAATTGTGAAAATTCAGAGGGTTTGCGGATGAAATATTGCGCCCCGTTTTTGTAAAGCAGGTTCACCACCTCCTGCTCAAAGGAAGTAGAGAAAATAATTACAGGAAGCTGTTTTAGTTTTGAGTTACCCTTTATTTCTGATAAACATTCAAAGCCATTCTTGCGGGGCATGTTGAGGTCAAGGAAAAGAACATCAGGAAGTTCGTTTGTTTCATTGGTGAGCAGTTGCATGAGTTGTTCCCCGTCATTCACAGCTGTAAGCTGTGTGGATAGCAGCAATTCTTCTACTGCTTCTTTAAAAAAGATGCAATCGTCCGTATCGTCATCGGCAAGCAGGATATTCAGTGGTTTTAATTTCACATTTAAATAATTTAACCGTCTTTTAATTGTTTTTCAGTGTATTGATGAAACTTCATTTCATCAATTTATTTTTCAGCTGTTTTTACATGCTTTGGCCGATCACCATTTGATGCGTTAAGAATATATTTTAACGGACTTATGGAGAATATTTCTTCAGCAGCTATTGGAATTGCATGATGTATCACCTGTTTGAGTTGTGCAAAATCACTTGGCTTGTGAATATAAACATGCGACCCGCTTTTGAAGAGCATGTTTATTGTGTCCCACGAGTTAGATGTTGAAAACATGACCACAGGAAGGTCTTTCAACTTTGAATTTCGTTTTATCTCAGATAAACATTCTAAACCGTTTTTGCGGGGCATATTAATGTCGAGAAAAAGAACATCAGGAAGCTGTATTGAATTTGCAGAAAGGTACTGCATCAGTTCTTCTCCGTCGTGCACAGTTGTAAGCTGTGCGGATGCTGACAATTCTTCTAATGCATGTTTAAAAAAGTTGCAATCATCCAAATCGTCATCGGCAAGCAGTATATTTAAATGTTTTGTATTCATGTGTTACAGGTTTTAATTAATTGATTGTTTTGAAAATATTTCATCATCATTTTTTCATTTGTCCATTAAGCGATTTTTTTTCTATCACCTTAATAAGTTCATTGTGAATGATGTCTTTAATTTGCGAATAATCACTGGGCTTGCGGATGAAATTATCTGCTCCAAGCCAGTGAAGCGTCTTTATCATTCCCTTTTCATACACCATGTCCTGTGGGTACGATGTGGAAAGCATGACCACCTGAATATCTTTTAACCTGTCGTTTTCTTTTATCTCCTGTAAAAATTCGAACCCTGTTTTTCGGGGCATGCTCAGGTCCAGAAAAATAATATAGGGTAACTGCGCCGTATTTTCAGAAAGAATTTCCATCAAATGCTCTACGTCTTTAACAATT
>JANOJO010000475.1:0-4603 GCA_031418795.1 Bacteroidota bacterium
GTTTGTAGCAGCAGTAATGGCTTTGCAAACAGAAGGTCATTTTGTAAAAGATTACGCAAAAGGGCTGAATAAAAAAGATTACTGGAATCCTACTTATGATGATGCGATGGATTTGATTGCAAGGTTACCCAGGATTGCTGCTTATGTTTACAGACGTAAGTATAAAAACAATGAGCATATTCAGCCAAATGGTTTGCTCGACTGGGCTGGCAATTTTGCTCACATGCTGGGTTATGAAGATGAAGGCTTCAAAGAACTGATGCGTTTGTACATGACCATTCATGCCGATCATGAAGGTGGCAATGTATCAGCACACACTACGCATCTTGTTGGCTCAGCATTAAGCGATGTATATCTTAGTTATGCTGCCGGTATGAATGGCCTTGCCGGTCCCCTGCATGGCCTCGCAAATCAGGAAGTGATCAAATGGATTTTTGAAATGCGTGAAGCATTGGATACTGAAGAACCAACCAAAGAACAGATTGCTGACTATGTAAAGAAAACTTTAAGCGAAGGAAAAGTAGTACCCGGTTATGGTCACGCAGTATTGCGCAAAACCGATCCACGCTTTACTGCACAAATGGAATTTGGAAAAAAACACATGCCGGATGATCCGTTGGTAAAAACGGTATGGAATATTTATGAAACTGTACCTCCCATTTTACAATCGCTTGGAAAAATAAAAAATCCCTGGCCCAATGTGGATGCACACAGTGGTTCTTTGCTAGTACATTATGGTATGGTGGAGTATGAATATTATACCGTACTGTTTGCCGTAAGTCGTGCATTGGGTGTATTGGCCAGTCTTTGCTGGTCAAGAGTATTGGGCTTCCCCATAGAAAGACCAAAATCTGTAACAACAGAGTTGGTAAAAAAATGGCTGAAAGGAGAAGATAATATTTGGGGAGAGTAAAGCCAAAGCCCCATCCCGATCCCGAAGTGTCGGGACAGGCTCTTCCCCGATAGGGAAGGCCATCAACTCACAAGCCTAACATATCAAATAGTTTTTCTATTTGGATTTTTCTTATAGAGTATTTTCTATGTGTAATACAATTCAATGCTTTGGAACTGTGTATCGGGAAGTCTTCCGCCTCTGGCAGAGAGATTTAAAGGGGCTTTGTTATTTCAATAATCTTATCATCATTACTTCCATTGCTGGTGCAGATATAAACTTTTCCATCAGGCGAAATACATATATCCCTTAATCTTCCATATTCATTTTTTAAAAAAACTGATGTACTTATTATTGAATTTCCATCAGTGCTTAATTTCAATTGGCGCAGACTTTGATCTTTCAGCGTGGTCATCAGTATAGAATTTTTCCAACTACTGATTCTGTCATTATTATAATAGTCAATGCCGCATACTGCGATTGTACTTGTGCCTGATGACCATATTGGTTCTTTTATATTATTGGCTGTGCAGAAAGTTTGTTCACTGCCATCACATGGCCCGTTTACATTTGGCCAGCCATAATTATTTCCTTTTATAATAATATTCAGTTCATCTTCAATTGCCGGCCCATGCTCAGAGGCATAGCATTTATTATTTGCAAAAATTAAACCCTGCGGATTTCTGTGTCCGTAAGTCCACAAAGGGTTTCCTGCAAAAGGATTATCTGCAGGTATAGTGCCATCTAAATTGAATCGTAAAATTTTTCCATTTTTGGAATTGATGTCCTGGGCAGATGCAGAATTAGCAGCATCACCTGTTGTAAGAAAAAGTTTTAATCCCGTGCCATCATCTGCAAGCCGTATTCTGGATCCATTATGAATACCTGCTGCTGCAATATTTTCAATGATCACAAATGGATTGGTAAAACTGTTATTGAAAAAAGTGTAACGCACCGCTTTCTCCCGGTAGCCGGTTGCACTGTTATAATTATAAACGATGTAAATAAAACCATTGGTTAAAAAATCAGGATGCAAAGCCATGCCCAGCAATCCACCTTCGCCGGAGGCAGATACTTCGCTGATGGTAGTGCTGAAAATTATATTTCCATTTTGAGGATCCATTTTTGAAATCTTTCCATCACGTTCGGTAAACCAGATATGATTATCCGGCCCCCAGGTTATTTCCCATACATGCTGCAGGTTTTGTTTTACAATTCTCCTGTTAGGTTCAGTTGGAGTTACCGGTTGGTTATTATTGCCTGATTTTTTTTTATTGCAGCAAGTCATTAAGGCAATTGATGCAATAAATATTATTCGCAGAAAAACGGTTGTAACCATTTGCAATTTTTTTCAAGATAATGAAATTGCTGAGTTCAATGCTTCTAAATGATAAGAAGTAATAAAAACTTTATGAAATACATTTTTACCATGATCATTTTAAAATAAAAAAAATTATTTCCATGGACAGGGAATAACAAATGACGGTCTTATTTTTCCTCTTATTATCAACGAAAGTTCCCATGTATTTGGTTTGTCATTGGCCCTGTTTAGCTTTGAAGTAGTCACATCATACGACATGCCCACCTGGTAATCCTCCCAGGCTAGTCCAACATACGGCACAATTGCATTTCCTGACCAATACCATACACCAAGATTGAGCATCAGGTTTTGTTCTGTTGGTAAATAATATCCCAAGGCTGCTCCAAAAGAAAAATATTCTGCAGAAGATTGCTGTTGCCAGATAGCATTGGCATTCAGCACAAGGCTTTCTGAAAGAAAAGTTTCAAAATTTCCATGCACAACTTTTCTTATCGCCAGGTTTTGTTTGTCATCTTTCAAAAATGTTTGCCGCGGTCTGTTTACATGAAAGGCAGATACACCAACATCAAAATTGCTGAACTCAGAAGTAATGCTGTAAATTAATCCTGAGTTTACAGAAATATAGGGCTTCATATTTGACAAACTGCTTTCACCCGTGGGCAGATTAGTATTGAAACCATATCCTGTAAATTGTTCTTCAAAATCTATTCCGCCAAAATCAATCCGGCGGTGGCCGTAGTTAGCGCCAAAACCGGCGCCAAGCCTGTGTTTTAATTTTCCATCTGTCAATTTTATTTTATACGATACATTCATAGATGCATAAGTGCTGTTTACAACACCAGCCATGGCTCTGTCATACATCAGCATGACGCCGGCGCCGAAAATATTTCCTTCTTCCATACCAGGATATTTTTTCTGAAATAATTTTCTGTCATACGATGCTGTACCGGTTACATAAGGGCTTGCCGGACCTATCCATTGATTTCTAAAATTGGAAATGGCCCGCCAATCTGCATTAATGTTCCCCGTCAAAGCAGGATTAATATTTAATGGCGATGCAAAGAATTGCGAAAAGCTTGGATCCTGTGCATGTGTTATTGTTGCAATAAAAATTGCGACAATAATGAAAATCGTTTTTTTCTGTTTATTCATGCTCAATAAATTTATCTTATTAAAACTGAATTACCTGCCCGTTTATAATATTTTCCATCCACACCAACAGCTTCCGCCGTCCAGGTATATACATCCATTACCTGTTCTTTACCTCTGTACATTCCATCCCAACCCTGTCCAATTATATTTGTTTCAAATACCAGTTGCCCCCAGCGGTTGAACACCCTGAAATATTTAAGCTCCCTGATATTCACTGTTAATGGATATAATTTATCATTATGTCCATCGCGGTTTGGCGACCATGCTTTCGGTACGAATATATCAGAACGAACCAATGCCCCTTGGTCAGGTTTAATTTTTATAAGAATAGTGTCAACAATTAAACAGCCACTGTCAGTTGTAATTTGAATGGTGTATTGTATTTGTCTGTCATAATTGAATACGGGGTTAATAATCGTATTAAAATTCAAACCTGCAGGCGGTGTCCATATGAAATTTACACCAAGGTTTCTTGCCTGTAACTGAACCGGCACATTTGCTGGTGTTGACACTGTTGGATAACGGATGCCGTTAATTTTTGCAACTATAACAACATTTACTTCTACAGGTTCAGTGGAGCTGCAATTATTTACAATGGAAGATTTGATATAATAAATTCCGCTTACGGCCACCGCATTTGGATTTGTTAATGGAATAGTAGCGGCAGAATCCCTCCAGTATGTAAATGTTAGTCCCGGATCACTTCCTGCTGTAATAGCCGGGGCAGTAAGATCAACGGTTTCCGGCGCACATACAGGTGGCGGGTTATGTATTACCACCTTCGGTGAAATGGTTACTGATAATATTAGTGTGGCTGTCGAATCACATTCAAAAGAATTTACCAATATCACATTAAATGTACCGGCAGCAGAATAGTTGTTACCATTCCAGGAATAAGGCAAATCATTAGAACAAACTGTAACATTGGTCACAGAATTTGAAATTGGATTTATTGTCAGGTTAAGTGTTGCTACTGTATCACAACCTGCAACTGCACTGAGTGTATCAATATAAATTCCACTCACACTATATGCATTTCCATTCCATATATAAGGAGCCTGGTTGGCGCAAATAACTGTCGTTTCAAAACTTGTAATAAGCGGATTGATTGTAAGTACAAGAGTTGCTACTGTATCGCAACCTGTGCCTGCAGTAAGCGTATCAATATAAGTTCCGGCAATTGAGTATGGATTACCATTCCATATAAACGGCAATTGATTAGCACAAACAGTTACATT
>JANOJO010000476.1:0-6518 GCA_031418795.1 Bacteroidota bacterium
AATTTCTAAATCGTAAGTGGAAACAGATGGATATCCATTTTTCCATTGCTCAAATGATGTTCCATTATCAAGGCTCACCCAAAGTCCATTTTCTGTTCCCACAAAAATTAAATTGGGCTCAACCGGATCCTGTATCATACATAGAGCATAACCTTTTACTTTATTTTCATCTGCCATTCTTGTCCAGGTTTTTCCATAATCTGTGGTACGGAAAACATAGGGTTTGAAATCGCCACGGCGATAATCGTTAGCAACAACAAATGCTTCGCCTGCATTATACCTGCTTGCTCTTACTTGCGGTATCCAGCAGCCAGAAGGAAGACCAGGAATTTTTCCACGAAAATTTGTCCATGTTTTTCCGCCATCTCTTGTCAGTTGCACATTACCATCATCTGTAGTTATCCAGATTACTCCCTGCTCTTTTGAGGAAGGTGCAATGGCAAGTATGGTGCAGTGTGTTTCTGCACCCGTAATATCAAGTGTCAATCCCCCGGTATTTTGATAGGCTTTTATTTTTACCGTATCGTTTGTTGTAAGGTCAGGTGAAATGGTTTGCCAACTCACACCTTTGTTTACACTTTTATGTAAAAACTGGCTGCCGTAATAAATTGTTTTTTTATCAAATGGATCTTGTGCAATGGCCGAGTTCCAGTTCCAGCGGAGAATAAGTTTTGGATCTATAGCCGGTGGTTTTATAAACCAGCTTTCACCTGTCTTCCAGTTTCTTCTTCCCACATTACCTCCCTGGCTCATGCTATATACCCAATTTGCATCTTCTGCATCGGGCATTACATCAAAACCATCACCACCGCCCACATTGTTCCAGTAATAATTTCTGATGCCGCCGTTTGTCCATGTATAACCGGGGCCATGCCAGCTTCCGTTGTCCTGCATACCGCCCATAACATTATATGGCGTTTCATTATCAACACTTATATGGTAAAATTGTCCTACAGGAATTTTTTCATCAAACACCCAGTTCTTACCACGGTCTCTTGATATACCGATACCACCATCATTACCTTCAATAATATGATTGGGATCGTTAGGATTAATCCACCATGCATGGTGATCCGGGTGAATACCGGAATAAGGAATCATGGTTGAAAATGATTTGCCTCCATCTTCACTGAAAGTAATGGTGGAGTGCACATCATAAATTCTGTTTTCATTTAAAGGGTCCACATAAATTTCCTGGTAATAAAATGGACGGTCGGTTATTTGTGCTGCATCACTGTTTACCAATGTCCATTTAAAACCACCATCATCACTTTTATAAAAACCATTTTTAGTTGCTTCTACTTTTGCATATACCCTGCTTGGCATACTGCGTGCAAATGCAACTCCAATTCTTCCAAGCTGTCCTTCTGGCAAGCCATCATCTTTGGAAAGTTTTTTCCAGGTTTTACCACCATCAATTGTAACATGCAAACCACTACCCACACCACCGCTTTTTAAATTCCACGGTGTTCTTCTGAACTGCCACATGGCTGCAATCAGTTTATTGGGATTAGATGGATCCATTATTAAATCTGCACAACCTGTAGTATCATTTGCATATAAAATTTTATTCCAGGTTTCTCCGCCATCCGTTGTTTTAAATACACCTCTTTCCGGATGCTCTGCATACGGATTACCGATAGCTGCTGCATAAACAGTATTGGGATTAGCAGGGTCAATAACTACACGATGAATACAAATGGTTTTATCAAGTCCCATTTTTTTCCAAGTTTTGCCTGCATCCAGACTTTTATAAATACCAGCGCCAAGATTGAGTGAATTACGTGGATTACCTTCCCCTGTACCGACCCATACAACGCTTGGATTATTTTGCTGAATGGCAATGGCACCAATATTAATGATGGGTTGGTCGTCAAAAACCGGGGCCCAAGTATGGCCGCTGTTTTCAGTTTTCCATACTCCGCCGGAGGCAGCGCCTACATAAATAATATTAGGATTTGCAACCACAGCATCAATGGCAGTAATGCGGCCACTCATACCAGCCGGGCCAATATTGCGGGGTTTCCAGTTTTTAAATTGTTCAAGACTTAATTTCTGAGCAGAAGTAAAGAAGCCAATCAGGGTAATAAAAGTGCAGAACAAAATTGTTTTTCTCATTGCTTGTGTTGTTTTGTAAAATAAACATACTTAAAAACGGGGAGGCAGAAAAAAAAATGGATGGATGGTGAGAAAACTGCAGATTTTATTGATCAGGATGAAACAGGATAATTAGTTACTACAAGTTCATTTATACTCCCACGCTTTGATGCATCTGCATTGATCATGCGCCTTGCAGGTATTCTTATAATATTGTAATCTTTATAAAGATCATCAAAGAAATTATCTTTTGGATTAATATTCTTTGGATCGGAATTACTGAGCATAGCCAGCTCTCCTTTGTTGTTGATAAAATTGAAAAGTGCTGCTAACTGCATTTGATCTTTATCAGTAAAGTCTTGTTTGCTATACGCAGTAAAACTTGCTGTTTTGCTTATGGGTCTGTAAGGCGGATCAAAATATACAAATGAGCCTGGTTTTAAATCTCTTTTTATTTGTGTGTAATCTGCTTTTTTAATGGTAGCCATTTCCAGAATTTTGGAAACTGCCAGCAGATTATTCTCATCACAAATAGTTGGATTTTTATAATCGCCAACCGGTGTGTTAAACTCTCCTTTTGAATTAACCCGGTAAAGCCCGTTAAAACAGGTACGGTTTAAAAAAATCAATTGAGCCGCCCTTGCAATCCAGGCTGAGGAATACTTTGTATAATCAACATTAAAACGCTGCAGGTTGTAATTGACACGTTGCTGATAAAAATATTCTTCTTTTTTCTTTTTATTCATCTTCAGATAGATTTGCTGATATCGGAATAAAAAATCAATAAGCTTTGCTGCATCCTGCTGAATGACTTTATAAGTAAGAATCAATTCATCGTTTATATCATACAGGTAAGCATTTTCAATTTCAAAGTTCTGGGCAATATCAAAAAAGACAGCGCCACTGCCTAAAAAGGGTTCGTAATAATTTTTTATTTTTTTATTCTTTAATGCTTCGGGGTATAGTTGCTGAAATCTTGATAACAATTGTGTTTTCCCACCTGCCCATTTTAAAAATGGTTTGGCGCCCAGGTTATTTGAAATAAAAATATCTTCCGCCTTGCGGATGATTTCGTTTTTTACCTGAACAGGTTTTTTTGACATAGATAAATCTTACCGGATTATTAAAATGGCTTTACCGTCTTTACTCCCGGTGTAATATTTGAACTTTCAGGATACAGCACAGCTTTTACCATATTATCCAGTGTTAAAAATTTCTTTGCTGCTTTTTGCAAATCTTCTACCGTCAATGCATCCACTCTTTTTTCATAATCAAGTATGCCTTCAGCATTATCCTGGTTTATCCACGCAGTGGAAAGGGCAGTTAACCACCAGTCATTACTCTGCAGGTTTACATGGTATTGTTTTTTCCATGTTTCTTTTACCTTGTCTAAATTTTTTTGTTCTATTCCTTTTTCCTGAGCATCTTTTATCAATCCTATCAATGCGGCAGACAGTTTATCTACATTCTCAGGGCCACAAGGCATGGAAGCAGAAATAGAATAATGTGTGTATGGTCTTTTTTCAATAGAGCCACCCATACCTCCGCCATAAATGCCGCTCATTTCTTCCCGCAGTTTTTCAATGATTTCTATATTCATTACTTCCAGCAATGCGGCAAGGCTTAATTTTTCTTCACGGATATACTCAGTCTCTCCTTCAAACGTCAGTGAAATAAAACTTTGCGCCTCTTTTCCTCTTTTCAGATTGACTTCAGTTGATCCTTTAATTAATCTTATACCATTGTCTTTATATTTATTTTCTTTGGGCGAAGCAGGCAGGGAGCCAATATATTTTTCTAACAATGGTTTTATTTTCTCCACCTCTATATTCCCCGTAAATGTGTAGTGCATGCCATAAACATTACCAAAGATCTTGTTGTAAATAGAAACTGTTTTATCCAGGTTCAATGCATCAAATGATTCAGGTGTGGGGATCTCGCCGGCCCATGGATTGTTATTGTACTTAATTTTTGACAATGTATCCTGGTACCATGCCTGCGGGTTTTGTTTCAGAAACTGCAGCGAGGCTTTATTTTTTGAAACAAAAGATTTAAATAACGATTCATCTTTTCTGGGTGCAGTTTGCCACAGGTTAACCAGTTGAAGAAATGTTTCAAAATCTTTTACGCTGCTGCGGCCTTCTATTCCTTCTTCATGACTATTGATATAAGGAGTAACACTGATTGTTTTACCCGCAAGAAATTTCCGCAGGTCCGTAGGTGACATATCTTTTACTCCCATCTGGCCAGCTATAACAGCGGCATACTGTGCATTGTCTTTATCAGCAATATCAAACCGGTGAAAACCTCCCCAGCGCCAGGCGTCCATTTGTATTTCATCGTTTTTAAAAGTGGTGGGTTTTAAAGTAACAGTAATTCCGTTGCTCAAACTGATCTCTGTTGTACCCAATTTTACATTTTTTGTTTCTGATAAAATTTTTCCCGGCTGTGGATCTTTGCTCAATAAAGTATTAGCAACAGCTTTTTCTTGATAAGCAATCACCGGTTTATTTGTTGCTGTAACCAATGCTTTCAAAATATTTGCATTATCCGGCAGCTTATCCTTCATGTTGGTTGGCGCCTGCACCAGTGTAAATGCATTGGCTGTTGAAGGCATTTTTTTAGCCGTGTTATTTATTTCATCCAGCTTAATGCCGGGCAGAACCTGCTGAAGAAACTTGTACTCTTTTTCTATGCCTGGTATTGCTTCACCTTCCAGGAAATTGCGCAGATATTCATCAGTTATATTTCCTGATTCTGATTTATCTTTTTCATTAAAGGCTTTTTCGGTTCTGTTAAGCAGGCTTGCTTTTGCACGGTACAGTTCTGTTTGTAAAAAACCAAACTGTCTTGCCCGGTTTGTTTCTGATATTAAAGCATCAACAGCATCCTGCATGGGCGCCTGGCCCAGTACAGCAAATGAAGTGAATGCATCATACCCGCGGATAAATTGATTAAAACCGGTATTTGCATAAACAAACGGAGGATTTTCTTTTTGTGTCAGCTCGCTTAACCGCTGGTTTATTAACGAACTAATCAGACTTTCAATAACACTGTTTCTGTAATCGCCCCATGTTTTTATTTTCTTTGCAGGTTTTACAAAATTATAAACCTGCAAAAAAGTATTGGTGGCTTCGTCATCTGTTACTACCAGAGCTTCGGGTTTTGTTCTTTTTGCAATGGGAATGATGACTGGCCGCACAGGAGCATTCACCGGGTTTTTGAATTTAGAAAAATGTGCCACAATTTTTTTCTCTGCTTCAGCGGGATCAATATCGCCAACTACAATTACCGCCATCAGGTTTGGCCGGTACCAGGTTTTGTAAAAATTTTTCAGCGTTTCATGTTTGAAGTTTTTCAGTACTTCATCTTTTCCAATGGGTAAACGGTCAGCGTATTTAGAACCATTGAAAAGTTTTGGAAAATACTGCCGGCTCATTCTTTCAGAAGATCCTTTGCTCAATCTTGATTCCTCCAGCACCACGCCTCTTTCTTTCTCTATTTCATTTTTATCAAATAAATTATTGAAAGCCCAGTCTTCAAGTACAGTAAATCCTTTTTCCACTACATCCGGATCATCAGCGGGTATAGGAAGAATATAAACAGTTTCATCAAAGCCAGTATATGCATTCAGATCAGCGCCAAACTCCACGCCTGTTTTTTGCAGGTAATCCACCAATTCATTCTTAGGAAAATTTTTTGATCCATTGAAGCCCATATGCTCCATGAAATGTGCCAGCCCACGCTGATCATTATTTTCTAAAACCGATCCGGCATTGATTGCCAGGCGCAGTTCAACTTTTTTTTCAGGCTTTGCATTTTTGCGTATATAATAAGTAAGACCATTGGCCAGCTTGCCAATTTTTACATTCGGGTCTTTTGGCAATACATCAGTGAGTTTGTACTGAGAAAAAGAAACAACATAAAAAAACAGAAGTACAAAGCAGAAGATTGGTTTAATGATTCGGTTCATGATATTTTTTTTAGTGGGTAAATATAAACCGGATGCGCCGTTAAGGAAAATAAAAAACTCCCTAAGCGGGAGTAATTTCATAAGGGATTAAATAAATTTATTGCATTGGCTTTTCTTCTTTCTTTTCATTCACTTTTCAGACTAGTCCCTCCTTAGATTCTTTTATAAGTAATTACATTAAATTCAGGAGGAGACTCGTCTGAGAAGAAATGAATTTATTTATTTGACTTTTCTTCTTTCTTCTCATTGTATTTTTTTTCCGCCTCCTGCGCCTTATTAAAATCAAGCACCACACCATTGATACAAAAACGAAGACCTGTTGGCGGCGGGCCATCATTAAACAAATGACCCAGGTGTGCTTTGCATCTGCCGCACTGTGTTTCTGTTCTGCTCATACCAAGAGTATTATCAGGAGTGTAAATGATACTCTCTTTGCTGATGGGTTCAT
>JANOJO010000477.1:0-4941 GCA_031418795.1 Bacteroidota bacterium
CTTTCTTATACACTTTTACCCGCAGGTCTTTTACCACATTTTGCCCAAGCCAGGCTGTGATGTAGGAAAAATAAAAACGTAAGGCGGTTTCCAAGATCAAAAATCCAATCTGGATAATGGTAACCAGCACCACCATTTCCAGAATACGTCCCGCAATAAATTTATCTACTGTTACTTGTATCAGTATTGGACGAACAGGTGTAAAGATGGCGAGAACAATTGCAAGAATTATTGACAGGTAAAATTTTCTTTTGTAAGGTGCGGCATAGCGAACCACTCTTTTCAAAAGATCAAGGTCAAAAAATTTTTTGCTTTTACCGTTTGCCACGTTTTAAATTGTGCAACAAATGTAAATAGAAGAAAAAGAAAGTTGTTGCCTTTCATCAGTAAGTTGGATTACCTGTTACCAGTAGTTTGTACCTGGCCTTTATCAGCAGTTACCAAATCTGGTTTAGTTTCTCCCATTGCAATTTTATAAGCTTTAATAAAAATAGCGCCGAGATTTTTATGTGGCGGAACATAATCTTCAAAAATTTTATTGGTAACCATCTTATCCAGCTCCTTCCAAAAAGGAATCCATTCAACAGAATTTCCATTTCTTACAGTTTCTGCCAGTAATTTAAAAAAAGGATTATTGACTGGTGCATCGGCGATTTGCTTGGTACCAATAATATGTGCGTCAGGAGCCTTTTCTAAAATATCATGGATCAAATTGTATCCACCACATGAGCCCATAAAAACAATTTTTGAAGTAGCAAACATTTGCTTTATCGTATAAGGTGCATTATAGCTATGCCCCCTGTTAATCGTAACTGTTGGGCGAAGATTATTTTTTGTCAGCCAGGTACATAATGCTGCCTGGGCTTTTGCATCTTCGTCATTTTCTTCCGGTAATGGCTTGTTCAGATACATACTTACAGGTTTTCCTTTTAAGGAAGTAATAGTTACCCACTGCGGATTAGTGCGGTCAATTTTCCAATCAGCATTGCTAAACATTTTCAGAAGACTCGGAAAAACTCCTATCCCATCTCTGTCACCATAAATAAAGACCTGTATAATTACACTGCCGTTTTCGCTTTGTAATGATTTATATGAAACTGTATAAACAGGCGGAACTTTTAATTCTTTTTCAAGGTCAATTTTTTGTGTGGTATCTGCTGAAAGAAATAGTTTTTCAAGAATGTGATAAATCTCTATTCCTTTTTTATTATTTTTAGAAATATTCCGGTTGTAATTCAGTTTTATATTAACCAGCATCTCATCTGCCATTGGTTTTATAGTTTCTGCAATGCTTGCATAAGAATCGGCTACATCCACACCATCTTCAAGGCCTGCCGATTCTTCGAGGCGGCCAACAAATGCACGCATCAGTACATTGGCATTTTCAGGATTGGGAAATGAAGACAGGAATGTACTGAGTGAATTATACCCTGCCGCCATTTTTATAAACTTTCTGTATTTATCAAACATGACTAATCTTAATAAAGAGTCACCGTTATTATTTACCCTGCTCATCATCAAAGGAAAAACTCCTTTTGTATAGCTTGAGGTATAAATAATTCCATCAGTAAGTACAGCCAGGTAATAAAGTTCCTGTGCATTTAAACTCTGAATAATCCGGAACCTCGTTACTACATCAGCATTGTGCAGACCATTAATAACATTAACAAATACCTCCCTGGCTTTTTTTCCCATCATTTCACTTAGTGTACTGTATTCAAAAGCCGTGTCTTTATTAATAAGTCTTTCCGTATAATCAAGATGAGTTTTTACCAGTAGTTTATAATACTGAATAGAATCATCTCTTACCGCATCAATATCTGTGATTGTCATTTTACCTTTTACTATATTATCCAAAAAAGGAAAATACAATTGCCCATTGCCACTGCTCATGGCCATTTTACAAACGGTTTTCATAAATGGGTCATCAATTTTACGAATGGCCTTACTCAATGCATTATTCGCAGCAGCATAATCATACAATTGTTTTGGATAACGGTACCCGGCTACTTTAAGCAAGCTGTCAGCAAATGGTAAATCAGGTATTTGAACAATGACTGTACGGAGATATGAAAATACCTGCTCCGGGTACATGCCACAATATTTTCTTACAAGAATATTTTTTGATGTTTTGTAACCTGGGTTATTATCAAAAGCAGAACAAAAAACCAATGGCTTAGCCGCATCATGATGCAGTTCATCAATAATATTTTCAATAGAAATTTTTTTGCTGTCCTGCTCAATGGCTTTTTCATACGCATTCAAAATAGTGGGCAGCCGGGTAACAATAAACCGTTTTGCTTTCCAGTTATTATTCATATCCTGCAATAATCTTTCTAAGCCACGGATATACCGAACCTTGAATTGCCCATTGAGCAATGAATCATGCTCAATTTTTTTTTGAAGCTGATTTACTTTTCCAATTACTGTGGATGTAACATGAACATTAATGTCTTCATTAGTGGACACGGTAAATTCCTTATCATCTTTGCCGTCACTCTTCAGTGCTTTTTGCTGCTCCTTATCCACAAAATCATGAAACAGTTCACGGTTTTGAGCTGGTTTAAGTGTAGGATCTTTTTGCGCATGGGCAAAAGAAACTGAAAATAAAAAGATAAGGACGGATAGATATTGTATTGTTTTTGTCATAAGGATGGTTATGCAAATGTAAACAGTAATTAGTATTTCTTTAAACTGTGCTGAAACAGACGGCTTTTTGAAATAAAAGGCTGGCAAATACCTGTTAAAATTATTTCATCTTTGTAAACCCTGTTCCTTTATTAAGTTTTCATTAAGTCTGTGTTAGGAAGATGCGTATTGGGTAAATCAAAAACAAATTGCAGTAGGTTTGCGCCATCAAATAAAAAGCATGGATTCAAGAGTAAGAAAAGTATTGATTGCAGATGATGAGCCGGATATTCTGGAAATCCTGAAGTACAACCTGCTGAATGAAGGCTACCAGGTTTATACTGCAAAAGACGGGGATGAAGCATTGGAAAAAGCAAAAATGGCTCAACCGGATCTTATCGTTCTGGATATCATGATGCCAAAAAAAAATGGTGTGGAGGTTTGTGAAATTCTGCGGATGCAACCTGCTTTTAAAAGCACATTGATTCTTTTTCTTACTGCACTAAATGATGAGGGCACGCAAATAAGAGGATTGGAAACCGGCGCTGATGATTATATCAGCAAGCCCATCAGCCCAAAAGTTTTTATAAGCAAAGTAAATTCTCTCTTCCGCAGGTTGCAAAAAGGCGATGCTTCGGTACTATCCATTGACGGGCTTATTATAGATCCGCAAAAATTTATTATTCAATACAATGGCAAGGATATTTCGCTGGCGAAAAAAGAATTTGAACTGCTTTACCTGCTCGCTTCAAAACCAGGAAGAGTTTTTTTAAGAAATGAAATACTGAACCAGGTGTGGGGAGCCGATGTAATTGTTGGCGACCGCACTATAGATGTACACATCCGCAAAATCCGCCAGAAACTGGGAATAGATTGTGTAACTACGGTGAAGGGGGTGGGGTATAAATTTGAATTATGAGCTGTTAGCCGTTAGCTGCGAGCTACGAGCTTCGGGTTCTGTGATTAGAAATTATCTTAAAGTCTCGCAGCTAATAGCTCTAAGCCCGTAGCTTTGTTTTCTATGTTTTCCACTAAAAATCTTTCTCCACGGCAGCTTTCTTTTTTTACTGCATTGATACTTTCAATACCAATCAGCCTGCTGGTTTATTTAATAGAAAAAAGCTGGTTGTGGGGTATTGGTTCTTTTATTGTTTTGCTTGGCGGCAGTTACCTGCTGATATCAGTTGTACTGGAAAATTTTATTTACAGGAAAATAAAACTCATTTATAAATTTATTTATCAAACCAAGGCTACCAAAAAAGAGGAGATGTATTATAAATATATACTGCCGCAAAAAAGTATTGATGAAGTAAGAGAAGATGTGGAAGCATGGGCTGAAAAAAGAAATGAAGAAATTGAATTGCTGAAAAAAAATGAACAGTTCAGAAAAGAGTTTTTGCAAAATCTCTCGCATGAATTTAAGACACCCATCTTTGCCATACAGGGTTATGTAGAAAGTTTACTGGATGGCGGCTTGAACAATCCTGAAATCAATAAACGTTTTCTGGAAAATACTTCCCGCAATATTGAGCGTCTTTCTCACCTGATAACAGACCTTGATGAAATATCAAAACTGGAAAGAGGTGAGTTGGTGCTGGTAAAATCAAATTTTATTATCCAGGATATTATTAAAGAAGTTTTTGAAAGTATTTCTTTGAAAGCAGAAAGTAATAATATCAGCTTTGGTATAAAAAAAGGATGTGAGTCTCCGCTAACTGTTTTTGCTGACAAAGAAAAAATAAGACAGGTAATATTGAACCTGCTGGAGAATTCCATTAAGTATGGCAAAAAAGACGGGCATATTACCGCCAGCATGTATAATACAGATGGCAAAAGAATCTTAGTGGAATTAAGCGATGATGGAATTGGTATTGATGAAAAACATTTACCAAGAATATTTGAACGCTTTTACAGAACCGAAGAAGGCAGAAGCCGTGATATTACGGGCAGCGGACTTGGATTATCAATCTGCAAACATATTATTGAAGCTCATGCACAAACTATTCATGTAAGAAGTACGGAGGGGGTGGGCACTACGGTTGGGTTTACGCTGGATGCGAGGAGGGATTAATAGAATGGCAGCCCCTTTTCCAGCGCATCCAAAAAATCAACTGCTTCGCTTTTCATTTTTGTGCTCATCAACTTCCCATCCAGCACAAAAGCAAAGTGATTACAGGCTTCATCATTCATTTTAAAATCTGCTTCCTGTATTTGCTGACCTTTTTCATAAAAAAACATTTTTCCATCGTAACCACATTTGAAAGTTTCTGTTGCTGCGGCATCTATAAACTCAATTATTCTGTTGATTGCTTT
>JANOJO010000478.1:0-5398 GCA_031418795.1 Bacteroidota bacterium
AATTTGTGCCCATCATATTTGCTCAATCCCTGCCAGGTGCCAATCCAGATAAAGCCTCTTGAATCCTGGAAAATGCGACGTACCGGGTTTGATACGAGGCCATCTTCTTCTGTATAAGTTTTGAAGATTAGCTGCTGTGCATTGACATGAGATGTAAAAAGAATAAAATAACTTATAATGATGAATCGCCTTTTCATGCTATATAAATGTACCCGAAATTTTTGAACAAACACAGCCAATCCTTTTCATGTCATTATTTCCTATTTTGCGGGGAGTGAGCCGATATCATTCATACATCAATTCAGCCAGCCAGATTCTTCATCAGTATTCAGGCCAGGAACCTTTCGCTTCTTTTCTGAAGAAATATTTTTCCGCTAATAAAAAGTTTGGTTCCAAAGACAGGAAACAAGTAAGCCATCTGTGTTATTGTTTTTTCAGATTGGGAAAAGCAGTGATGAATGTATCGCTTGAAGAGAAAATGCTGATTGCTTTGTTTTTATGTTCATCTGAGCGCAGCGAAATACTTGAAGCATTAAAACCGGAGTGGAATTTAAAAACAGAGCTGGGTTTAGAGGAAAAATGTTCAATGCTCAATGCTCAATTTTCAATATTCAATGTTTTTCCATGGAAAGAAGAATTAAGTGGAGGAATTGAATATGAAGAATTCTGTAAATCATTTTTTAAACAACCTGATTTGTTTTTAAGAATCAGACCCGGTCATGCAGAAACGGTTCTGAAAAAACTCGATGGGTCGAAGGAGCAGTATGAATTTATTTCACCATTTACAATTTGTGTTCCCAACAGTTTTAAAGCCGATAAGTATTTGGAACTGGATAAAGAAGTTGTTGTACAGGATTACAGTTCACAACAAGTCGGGAGATTTATTAAATCTGAAAACGAAAACCTGCCTGCCGGCAGGCAGGGTCTGAAATCTGAAATTTCTCTCTGGGATTGTTGCGCAGGCAGCGGAGGAAAATCTATTATGGCTTATGATCTGAATCTTGGAATTGAGTTGACTGTTTCTGATATAAGAGAAACTATTCTTATTAATCTTAAAAAGAGGTTTGAAAAAGCAGGGATAAAAAAATACAAATCTTTTGTAACAGACTTGACCCGGGGTAAATCTGAAATCGAAAACCTGCCTGCCGGCAGGCAAGGTCTGAAATCTCAAATAATAATTGCTGATGTACCCTGCACCGGCAGTGGTACCTGGAGCCGGACACCCGAGCAACTTTATTTTTTTAATAAATATAAAATTGAAGAATATGCTGCATTACAAAAGAAAATAATTACAAATATAATTCCGCACCTTCAGCCAGGGGGTGTATTTGTTTACATTACATGTTCTGTGTTTAAAAAAGAAAATGAAGAAGTGGTGGAGTTTATAAAAGAAAACTTTCAGCTTGATTTGGTGAAGATGCCCGCCCGGATGACCCGGTCGGACGGGGAAATTCTAAAAGGCTATGATAAAAAAGCTGATACCATGTTTGTGGCTGTTTTTAAAAAACCATTATAGTTTTATCATTTCTACTGCACCAATTGGTTTTGTTTTATTATAAACCTTGATTACATATTTACCTTTTGCAAGTTTGCCAATGGGCAGTGTAAAAATAGATTGGCCAGAACCTTTTGATTGTTGCATTCTCATTACCAATCTTCCATTCATATCATAAATAACAACGGGCATATTTGTAATGGCATCAGGAGTTTCTATTATTAATATGGCGGTATTATTTGTTACAGGGTTTGGCTTTATTAGCAGCATGTTGCCTGCCACCGGAGGATTATTTACACCAGTTACAATACATGGTGAAGAAACATTTACCGAAGTGGTATCAATATATACATCAGCAAAGCTTGCAACTGCAGTATCAATAATCTGGCGTATGCGGTAAGAAAAACTTCCCGATGTGCCTGTGGCAAGTGTATTAATAAACTGGTAACTGTTTACAGACAAGTTATTTCCTGCTACAGGATTTATGTCTGCAATTTTTGAAAAACTTAATTCACCCGGCGCTTTTCTTTCTACTTCATATTTCATTGCACTCACGTCTTTACTTGTCCAGTTAATAAAAATTCTGCACCCATTTATAGTTGAACCTGAAGTTGCATATTCAACAAGCAAATTTGAAAATGCTTTTTTCAAATCAGGAATTCCATATCCAATCCTGTCATCTGGTGTTGCAAATAAATTTCCTGCCTGCTGTAATGCAGTTCTTATTTTCATATTATTAAATTCAGGAAAAGCCTGCCAGAGTATAGAGCCAAGACCGGCCATTTTTGGCCCTGAATAAGAAGTACCATTACCAGTAACAATGGTATTTGAAGTTGACTGAATCATGGCAGCAACACCCACACCCGCCACATCTGGTTTTATTTGTCCATCACCCGAAGGGCCATAGCTGGAAAAACTTCCTACTACACCACTAATGCTTACAGCGCCAACAGCAATTACACTATCACCATCAGATGGCGTTGTAATAAAATGCCAGGGAATATTTCCTGCATTGCCTGCCGAAACAAAAACCAGCATTCCTTTTTTTGCAGCCAGATCAGCTGCAATTGCAGACATGGTTGTATTGCCATCTATACTGCTGCGCGGATAATCAGCAAAGCCTCCATCAAAATCATATCCGTAACCAAGCGAAGATGTTATTACATCAGCGCCTGAACTATCTGCTTTTTCTGCACCGCAAGCCCAATGATGTTCTTCTATTGGATATTCGCCACTATCATCCTCTGTTTTATACAACCAAAAATTTGCTTTGGGTGCAGTGCCAATAAATTGTCCGGGTATATTGGCAACGATGGTAGAGAAACATTGCATACCATGACTGCCATCATTTATTACATTCTGTTCCGCAGAAACAAAATCCCAGGTGCCCAGAATTTGTGCATTGGCATTTGCGCTGTCAAAAGCTTTTAGTGTTGTGTAATTGTTATAGCCATTATCAAACATTGCAATCTGCATACCCTGACCACGCAAACCAATATTGTGCAGAAATTGTCCTTTATGAATATTTATCTCGTTGAATGATCCGGTACCATAATTAAAAAAATCAGCAGTTGTTTGTGCAGTTCTTTCCGTATGGTTATAAGCCATTGAATGTTCTTCGGTAAAAAATTTATTAGCCGGGTTAGCGTTTGCAATTCTGGCTGCAATACCCGCAACTGATTGTACAAATGGAAATGTATTAATAGAATTGATGGCATTTACATCTGTTGTAAGAATAGTAACTGAGTTAAGCCATTTAGAAATATTAATAATAGAAACATTGGGCACATTATCTATTTGCGAAATATAAGAAGGAGTTACAGGCAGGTCTGTGCTGTCAATGGCAATACCATATTTTGTTCTTCTGTCAATGGCTCTTTGCGAAAGATAAGCGGATGGATTATTTAAACTAAAGGGATTGTTTCCTTTATTTTTCAACTTCACCACATGCCGGGTGAGTTGTGCTTCTGCATTAATAAAAAACAGGAAGCTTCCAAAAAGTACAGTGATTAATTTTTTCATCAGGATTGATGTCTTTTTATCAATCCAAAAATAGTAATTATTAATTGAAGCATTAGTTGTGGTCTATCATCCACATTTTTATACCAAACCCTGTTTTATAACCACCGCCTGGGTTACCGGTATTAGGTTCGTATTCCCAAAGAATATAATCACGGGATACCATGCCGATGTTCTTTGCATATTTTTCCACGCTGTAATTTTTAAATCCGTAAGCACTGTTAACAGTTACCGGCGCATTCAATTTTTCATCAATATGGAAAACTGTATAAACATCATTCACCGTTTGTGTGCCAATTGTTGTAGTGGCATCATACTGGTCGTAGTTATAATCCCAATCATTCATATTGTCATCATTGCTGAAGGTGTATAAAGAAGCATAAGGATCAGCATTCAGATATTTATTTCCTTTCCAGTCCACATTTATTTTAAAAGGGATATGCAGTTTTATAAACCGGAGATTATCTTCCACTACTTCTGCCTGGTCTGCTAAAGCAGTAATAAAATAAGTTCCGTTAATTACCCAGGGTTGTAAACCAGCAGAATCTCTCAGTTGGCGGATGATTCTAAAACTTGGCCTGCCCAGGTTATCGGTTACGGCTGCATCTACTGTATGCTTCACCTGGTATTTATGTGTTTCTTCAGTTCTTCCTGTATTGGTATATACAGTAGAATCGAGCCGGTAAGTAATATACTTGCCAACAATTACTGGTAAATAATCAGCGATTGCATCAGAAGTAAAATCTTCAACTTTTCTTTCGCATGAAAAAAAGATCCCGATTGCTATCGGGAGAAAAATAACAGCAGCAGAAATCGGTATCAGTTTTTTGAGGGTCATAAGATAGAGTTCAATTTTATCCAAAGGTCAATGCCTAAATTGGATAGGGATATTTGATTTTAAATTTATATTGAAACCAACGGCGGTCTAAAACTAAAAACAAAAACCGGGAACTGCAATTTCCCGGCATTAATAACGAGGTTTTTGAATGTTTATTGCTTTCTAAGAAGTTCAGAGTCAGTAGTTCGGAGTCAATAGCCATGAGCCAGACTCTGAACTCTTAACTAATAACTACCGACTCAAGACTCCCGACTGAATAATACCTCCACCAATTACATCATCGCCTTCATAAAACACGGCGCTTTGGCCAGGTGCAATTCCTTTTACATTTTCGTAGAAATGAATCCGTGCAGACAGGGGTTGCCCTTTTTTGGAATCAATCGGGATTTTATTTTTGTCAGGAGACAGGGCATGCCCTGTCTCTACGGGATACAAATTTGATAATGTTCCTTTGTCTTTATACCTGATTTTTGTTGTTGCTTCCATACCTGGTGTGATGGCATCATATTTTATCAGGTTTATTTTACCCACCATCATTTCATTTTTATCCAAATCATTTTCATCACCCAGCATCACGGTATTACTATCCGGATTTATTTGAGTTACAAAAACAGGTTTGCCAAATGTTATATCCAAACCTTTGCGTTGCCCGATTGTATAAAAAGGATAACCTTTATGACTACCTAAAATTTTTCCATGTTTGTCAATAAAATTTCCACCGGCCACTCTTTCTTCCAAACCATCCACACGACGTTTTAAAAAACCACGGTAATCATTATCAGGAACAAAACAAATTTCATAGCTCTCATTTTTCTTTGCCAGTTCAGGATAACCATAATCATGAGCCATCTGTCTTATCTGCGTTTTTCTATATGGGCCAAGTGGTAAAATAGTACGGCAAAGCAAATCCTGCTGTAAACCCCAAAGCACATAACTCTGATCTTTAGTTTCATCAACAGCTTTGCTTACTACATATTTTCCGTTTTCGTGCAAGCGAACTTTTGCATAATGACCGGTTGCAATAAATTCACAATCCAATGCATCAG
>JANOJO010000479.1:0-6675 GCA_031418795.1 Bacteroidota bacterium
GGATACGGGCGGGGAAGCGGAAGAAGTGCGGCTACTGAATATGTACCCGGGCGGGCCACCCACAGCATCCCTGCTGATAAAATTAATTATAAGAAAGATTCAGCATTTTATTCTTTACCTGAAATATTTTTGTTTCAGCCAGGATTCAAAAAGCGGGTCATTAAATCTGATTTGCTTACCTGTTATGTCTATCAGTTCTTTGTTTTCAAGCGCCACTCTGATACGGGAAATATTGGCTGAAGTACCGAGTTTATATTCCCGGATCGTTTCGGCCGATGACAGTTGCTCTACCTTATCACATAAAGCTCTTAAAAAATTCAGTTGAGGATTAGTCAGTTGATCTACTTCCTTCTGGTATAAAATGGTATATTGATCCAGCAGTTCGTTCAGCGTTGCATCAATAACGGTATCATTACATTTTTTAACAGTTCTGAGCCATACTGCCTGCGCCAGTTGCTGCACAAAATAAGGATGGTTATCCATAAGCTGCGCTATATGCACCGCCTGATTTTCAGTAATGGATTTACCGGAAGTATGAAAGCGACTGGTAATAAAAGACACCCAGTATGCTTCAGGAATTTTTTGCAGAAAAAGTATTTCTCCAAACCTGTAAAAAGGCATAGAAGGTTTTGTAAAAAAATCCATGAGCAAATGCCGTTTGCTTCCATACAGGCAATAGATGGTTTGCTTATGCTTTTGCCAGTGTGCCCGCAATTTTTTTTGTAATGCCAATGGCTCATCAAAAAAACTGATGTTCTGAAATTCATCTAAGCAAATAATGATCTCTTTCTTTTTTGACCTGCTGATAGTTTCAGGGAGATTCAGTATCTCAGAAGGGTTTTTCTTCAACTCCTTCCAGTCAAATCCCAAACTAATATCGCTTGCCGGATCGGGACTGAAACTCAACCTGGGAATAAGATGCTTAAAGAATGTTTTGGCATTGCGGATCATTTCTTCCCAGCTATTGGAAGTAGTTTTTAATAATTCCCTGGCAAACACCTCATAAAATTCCTGTTCCGAACGGACATTATACAGATCAATAAAACAAAACAATTTACCGGGGTATTGCTTCTGCATTTTCAGTGCGGCATGCTGCACCAATGAAGATTTACCCCACCGCCGCGGTGAAATGATCATACAATTGTTTTTTGCATTCCATTGCTCCAGCAACCAGGCCGTTTCTTTTTCCCGGTCGGTAAATTCTTTGCCGGTTACAATTTTACCAAAGCTGAAAGGAGTTTCCATTTTCTTTATTGAGAAGCCAAAGATAGCTAACAAAAATGTAACTAACAAGGATGTAACTTACAAAGTTGTTAGTTGGTGGGAAATTCCTGGATTACTTGTTTCTTCCCGGCAGCACGAAAAGCAAAAGCATTGAAATCAAAAATGATTTCGTAAATGATGAATAGCGATATGCAGTAGTAATACAGCCCGGTTACCAAAAAATAATCCCCAATTAAAAAGATTGCTTTGTATCGCCTTAGTCGGGACGAAGCAAGTGTTATCTTAGCATCCAAATTCGAATTGCATGCAACAAATCATAGAATGTGTTCCCAATTTCAGCGAAGGGCGGGATATGAGTATTATTAAACAGATAACGGATGAGATAGAAGCAGTGGAAGGAGTGAGGCTATTGAATGTGGACCCGGGCAAGGCCACCAATCGTACCGTGGTAACTTTTGTGGGCAACCCGCAGGCTGTAATTGATGCAGCTTTCCGTGCTATTAAAAAAGCCGGTGAGTTGATTGATATGAGCAAACATAAAGGTGAGCATCCACGCATGGGTGCTACGGATGTGTGCCCGCTTATACCTATTGCATATATCTCTATGGAAGAAACAGCGAACTATGCGCAACAGCTTGCAGTAAGAGTAGGTAATGAATTGCAGTTGCCTGTATATTTATATGAAGCGGCGCAGGCAGATAAGAGCCGAAGCAATTTATCAGTTATCCGTGCCGGTGAGTATGAGGGTTTTTTTAAGAAAATAAAACTGTCTGAATGGAAACCTGATTTTGGCCCGGCAGTGTTTGATGCAAAACGTGGCGGCACTGTTATTGGCGCCAGAGATTTTTTAGTAGCGTATAATGTAAACCTGAATACAACTTCCACTCGCCGTGCCAATGCAATTGCATTTGATATACGTGAAGCGGGAAGAACAGTTGTAGATTCTTCGGCAGGCTCAGAAGGAGCGAAGGTGAATAAGCCCGGCAGTCTAAAATCAGTAAAAGCGATTGGCTGGTTTATTGAAGAGTATGGCATTGCGCAGATAAGTATCAACCTTACCAATATAAATATTACACCGGTGCATATTGCTTTTGATGAAGTGTGTAAAAAAGCTGATGCCCGCGGCATTCGTGTTACCGGCAGTGAGCTGGTGGGATTGATTCCATTGAATGCAATGCTGGATGCAGGAAAATATTTTCTACGAAAACAAAAACGTTCTGTTGGTGTTTCGGAAAAAGAATTGATAAAAATTGCAGTGAAGTCAATGGGATTAGACGAACTGTATCCTTTTAAACCTGAAGAAAAAATAATTGAGTATATGCTAAAAAATAAATCTGACAGTCAATTGGTAAGTATGTCGCTTACTGATTTTGCCGATGAAACTGCAAGTGAAAGTCCGGCACCGGGTGGTGGTTCTATTGCTGCTTATCTTGGTTCGCTGGGCGTATCGCTGGCTACGATGGTTGCAAATTTATCATCGCATAAAAAAGGTTGGGATGAAAGATGGGAGGAGTTTAGTTTGTGGGCAGAAAAAGGCCAGCAGTATAAAGATGAGTTGATACGGCTGGTGGATGCAGATACAAAAGCGTTTAATCAAATCATGCTGGCGATGGGTTTACCAAAATCAACTGATGAAGAAAAAGCTGTTCGCAGTAAAGCGATTAACGATGCTACAAAGTTTGCAATTGAGATTCCTTTTAAAGTAATGCAGACTTCTTATGAAAGTATGGAAGTAATAAAAGCAATGGCTGAGGTGGGTAATCCAAATAGTGTTTCGGATGCGGGAGTGGGTGCTCTCTGTGCAAGGAGCGCCGTGATGGGGGCTTTTCTGAATGTACGCATCAATGCTGCGGGCTATGATGATAAGAGTTTTGTAAATGAAATAATAATGAAGGGAAAGGAGATTGAAAATAAAACGATAGCTTTAGAAGTGGAGATACTGAAAGTGGTGAATGAGAAGATAGGAGTGTGATGGTCGGTTGAATAAGGAAAAATCAAACTCCGGAGTCTTGTCATGTCTAGCCAAGTCGTTTGAGTTTGCAATTAAAAGAATCTCAGCGAGACATCTCATACTTTGACGGGTTTGAGATGTCTCGACTATATGTCCGACAAATGAACCATGCCTGAATTAGCCGTCTCGACATGACAAGACGCCGAAGGATTGCAACTACTTTTCGCCATAGCACAATAGATTCCGTGAGCTGAAATATTCTTGATCGAACTGCAGTGCTGATATTAAAGTAAAATCAATAGCTTTAGAATTCTAAATCTGAAAAATGCCAATGACACAATCAGCAGTTAATGAAACCGCAGAACCAATAAAAAAACAAAATGCGATGCAGCATTTGAAAATTTATAACAAAGCAGATATTCTTTCGCTTACAAAAATCCGCAAGTTTGAAACCAAACTTGGAGAAAGATTACAAGTAATACAGGACACAGGCGATATTGTTAAATCATTATCCCTTTCAAATGCAAAGTATGTGTTGTTTGGTATTCCGGAAGATTTAGGTGCAAAAGGAAATTTAGGAATCGGCGGCACGGATACTTTATGGATTCCTTTTCTTCAATCTTTTTTAAATATACAGAGCAATGATTTTTTTGATGGCGGTGAAATTTTAATGCTTGGTCATTTTGATTTTGGCGATATACAATACCTGATTGATACCACTGCAAAAAGTGATGATGAAAAAGTAGAAGCATACCGTCATGCCGTGATTACTGTGGATAATGAAGTGGAGCAGTTAACAAAAATTATTACCGAAACAAAAAAGATTCCCATAGTGGTGGGCGGCGGACATAATAATTCTTATCCACTAATAAAAGGCGCAGCGAAGGGATGGCATAAAGCAGGTATACTTCAGTTAGCTCAAATCAACTGTATAAATTTAGATGCACACGCTGATTACCGCCCGATGGAAGGAAGACATAGTGGTAATGCATTCCGCTATGCAGATGAAGATGGCTATTTACAAAAATATTGCGTGGTAGGTTTGCATGAAAATTATTTACCTCAAAATGTGTGGGTGGATATTGTAAACAATCCATTTATTGACTGTATTACTTTTGAAGACATTTTTGTTCATGAGAAAAGAACTTTTATGCAGGCAGTATCTCATGCTACAGGATTTACCGAAGGTTTATTAACGGGGATTGATATTGATTTAGATTCTATTCAAAATACATTGAGCAGCGCCATGACGCCGATTGGCATTTTTCCGGTTCATGCAAGGCAATACATTTCTTTTGCTGCGGCAGATACCAAGCCTGCTTATTTACATATCTGTGAAGGCGCCACAAGATTATCAGATGGCAGAACGGATGCTACCAGTGGTAAACTTGCCAGTTACCTGGTAAGTGATTTTGTGAAAGGGAGAGAAATAACATCATGACTTAGCAGTAAGAAAAAAATTAACTCTGCATCCTCTCATATTTTGTAAGAATAATAATTAACTGTCCATCAATTCTGCTTTCAATTTGTTCTTTATTTTGTTTGAATACCCGGATGATTTTTTACAATTATACAGAAACTAATCTATTTACATTTCAAATTCCCATACCGTTCTCTAGCTTCCTTCTTTTTCTATATAATTTAAAAAAGAATTATAAAAACCATCAGCGCCAATTGTTGCTGCATTAAGCAAAGCAGATGATGCACTGCGTCAAAAAATAAAAAATGAAGTATTTAAACTGGTTGGACAAAAATATGCGGATGGGAAAGTAGAGATTGAAGCCAGTGCAATTTTAATCAGTGCTGAAAAATAAAAAATGTTTCATTTCCTTTGTCGCCATCTGCACAATCTAAAATAAATACTTACGGCATCACTTCATTCGGGAAAAAGAAAGACCTTAAAGAAACTGAATTGGTTTCCAAATAATATTTATATTTCCATACTAAATACTTCCATCCATGTCAAAATCAATACTGCTTTTCATCACTCTATTTTCAGTTGGTTTAAATTTAAACGCACAACCTTCAAAAGATTCTACAGAACTAAACAGGTATTTAAAACCGGTAAAATGGAGATGCATCGGACCTTTTCGTGGTGGTCGATCAAATTGCGCTTCAGGTGTAGTGGGCAATCCTGCTGTATATTACCAGGGTACCACCGGTGGCGGACTTTGGAAAACAGATGATATGGGAATTACCTGGCGCAATGTATCCGATGGATTTTTTAAAACAGGATCAGTGGGTGCCGTAGCTGTTGCAGAAAGTGATGCTAATGTTGTGTATGTTGGCATGGGTGAACATGCGATACGTGGTGTGATGACGCATCACGGTGATGGAGTTTATAAATCAACCGATGCAGGTAAAACATGGAAAAAGACAGGACTTGATCTTACACAGCATATTGCCAGAATTGTTATTCATCCAAAAGATCCAAACATTTTATATGTAGCGGCACAGGGATCATTATACAGCAAATCAAAAGAACGTGGCATTTATAAATCTGTTGATGGCGGCGCTACCTGGAAAAATGTTTTGTATGTGGATGATAAAACCGGCTGCGCAGAAATATCAATGGACATGAACAACCCGATGATACTTTATGCCGCCATGTGGGAACATGGCCGCCTGCCCTGGAAAGTTATCAGCGGCGGACCGGGTAGCGGATTATATAAATCAACAGATGGCGGTGAGCATTGGGAAAAAATGAAAGAAGGATTGCCAAAAGAAATGGGAAAAATGTCAATTGCTGTTTGTCGTTCCAATTCGGAAAAAGTATATGCACTGATTGAAAGTGATTCTGAGAAGGAAGCTGGCGGGTTGTATATATCAGCCAATGCTGGCAAAAGCTGGAGCCAAGTATCAAACGATAATCTTTTAATACAAAGAGCTTGGTATTATATTGAATTATTTCCCGACCCAATGGATGAAAATGTTTTATATGTAATGAGTGCTCCTGCCTTACGTTCAATTGATGGGGGAAAAACATGGGAGGATATTTCTGCCAATCATGGAGATTATCATAATCTTTGGATTAATCCAACCAACTCCAGCAACATGATTATTTCTGATGATGGTGGTTCGGCTATCACTTTTAATAAAGGCAAAACATGGAGCAGTCAGCAAAATCAGCCAACAGGACAGTTTTATCGTATTAATGTTGATAATTTATTTCCTTACAATATATATGGCGGGCAGCAGGATAATAGTTCAGTAAAAATAGCAAGCCGTGAACCGGGAAGTGGAGGTATTGGTACTTCTAGTTGGACTTATTCTGCCGGGGGGGAAAGTGCATTTCTTGCTTTTAATCCTGATGATCCACAGTTTGTATTGGGTGGAAGTTACCAAGGCACTATTGAAGTATTGAACACAAAGGCGAAAGCAAGTACTAATATTATGGCAGCACCTATTCAATATTTATCCCGTGATGCCAAGGATATGAAATACCGGTTTAACTGGAATGCCCCGATTGTATGGAGTAAACATGAACCTAATGTTTTTTA
>JANOJO010000480.1:0-16907 GCA_031418795.1 Bacteroidota bacterium
GGAGTTGCAGGTCAGCTAAATTGTATTTGTTCAGATGGGTTTCAAAATCTTCGGAGAGCAGCACCACAGATTCGTCATTCCATATTTTTGTTTTAGCTGGGTTTAGCTGGCTGAAGAAATCAATGGCTTCTTCTTTACTGATAAATTCTGTGTCAACTGCCGGCGCTACGGGATACAGCACATTTTCGTTGGGAAAACCAAGAATACGCTGATCAAATGACAAACCAATCAGCCCTTTTGATTTCATGATTGCAATAATATCTTCGTCGTAGAGATTTATACTTGAACAGTTAAAATAAATATCAGTAAGATGTCCAGCAGGTTTATAATGATTCATTTCCCAAACGGTTCCTTTGTCAATGGGTTTATCATAATTGTATTTCACCCTCTCCTGTTCGCTGATGCCTGCAATACCAGCATGTGTGCATAAAAGAGGCTGGGTATATTTCCCGTCACGCAATTGATAAAACTGCCGGCGGCTTACATAACTCATGTGCTTGATGTCAATAAGAATTTTACGTTTGTAAATTTCTTCAATCACCTGGATGCCCCAGTCGCTGATACCCTTGCTGCGGGGATAAAAATATCTTTCTTTTAGAAACTGCATGCCCGAAGCATGATTACAAATTTCAGTTGGCTGAAAATGGCAGAGGTTTACTGCAAGTACCCGGTGCAGGGAAGTGAATTCGTCAAAATTTTTAAGGAATTGCTGTTTTGCATCCGGCGCATCCGGGTCATCAAAAAAAGAATGCATGCCTTCAACGATAATTATTGCATGAATGGTGTTGATATCATCCTCATCATATTCATTCATGTTATTTATAAATTTCAGGCTTACTGCTTCCAGGTTATCATCATCTGAGTCAGCATGGTTTTGCAAAAAAATAAATTCATTTTTTATTGACGTGTAATTTGCTTTGCCGGAAGCAACCTCTTTCAGCCGGTTGGATTTTATCAGTTTTATTTTATCGCTTTGCACTATTTTCTTATCAAGTAAAGCCTGGGCGATCAGTGGCTCGGGTGCATGTATAATCAGGCCTATCAGATTTACATTTCCATCAGCCAGCTGACGAAGGCATGATTGGGAATTTAATACCTCATTAAAAAGACCATTGATGCCAACTTTCATCCCTATAATTTTAACCAGCAAAACAAGTCTTTGCCAGGGAGATGGCATTGAATCGGGATTTGAAAAAGTTGGTTTGAGTCCGGGGTGGCAATGAAAATCAAAGAATGGCATAAGTTCAGATTTTAAGTGAAATGGTTTCTGAAAGTTAAGCTAAGTTTTAATTGAAAAAAAAACATGATTTGCCATACCAACATTTTATTACAAAAAAAAAAGCAAAATAGATTTCTCAATAAATCACTTTTGCTCTTTTCATTACATTTTCTTGTGGAGGCGACCGGATTCGAACCGGTGTCCAAACATATTCGCCGAAAGCTTTCTACATGCTTATTCTGTTTTGTATTGTCGGAAATAAACTGGAAACTGACAACCGATTTACTTCTTAGCTGGATGGTCTTAAGCAATCAGCACAGCCTTTGATCGCAGCATCTTGTTTTGATTTGAGTCGGCGGCGGGGCTTGGAAACAAGCGAACCTGCCCGGCGGCCCTAATGACTACCTAATCACTGATTAAGCAGCCATGGCATACTGAGTATTGCCATTTGAGTTTTGCGTATTCAGATTAGCCTGCTAATTACGCAACGCAGAACATGCTTATACTTTCAAAGATCTATGCTGTCAATACCAAACGCCCCCGTGCAATTGAAGATTTTCGATTTGCGATTTACTATTTTTGAGTTCCCAACTTAAGTAACTCCGATTAAGCTTTTCTTGCAATTTTTGATTTGTTATATATTTTTCATTCCCTGAAAGAGAAATATATAATTTCTTTTCATCTTTTTAATATTTCTATTCAACATACTTCTTATCAACTTAACTTCTCTGTCAAAATTACAACTCAATTATTCAACGGTATAATAACTGAATCGTAAATTGATTTAATTTTTCAAATTAGCTGGCCTTGTGTGTTGATGGCCTTCCCCTTCGGGGAAGGTCGGGATGGGGCTTCTATTTAAACAACCGCCAAATATCCAATCCCATTGCATAAGCCATCAGGCCCAATAACAATATCATACCTACCAACTGTGCATACTCCATAAATTTATCGCTTGGTTTGCGGCCTGTTATCATTTCTACCAGTGTAAACAATGCATGTCCACCATCCAATGCAGGTATTGGCAACACGTTCATAAATGCAAGTATAATGGAGAATATCGCAGTCAATGTCCAGAAACCCTGCCAGTTCCATTCACCAGGAAAAATACTGCCAATACTCAATACACTGCCCAATGAATCTCTTACCCTTACTTCATCCGAAGTAAAGAGTTGTTTCAGGTTGCGGACGTATTTACTCAATGTCTCCCAGCAACGTTTGATGCCAGCCGGTACAGCTTCCATAAAAGAGTAGGTGATTGTATTTGTACCAAGAATTTCACCCATTGATTTGTACAAAATTTTGCTGTCGCTTTTTTTATTGAAATAAACTTCAGCAGTTACTGTATCTGTATTGTTTCTTAAAAAAGAAAGTACTACTGTTGTGTCTTTATACTTGTCTTCATTATTTAAAAGGTCTGTGCTGTATTCAACAGTTTTGCCATCAAAAGAAATTAGTCTGTCGCCTTTCAGGATATTACCATTTTTTATTTCTGCTTTTTTCAAAACAGAATCAACAATCACAGGTACCCGTACATAAGTAAATCCGCCAAGCCTGTTTGCATTTAATTGTTTTATAAAACCAACCGGAATTTGCAATTCTATATTTTCTCCATTTCTTTCAATAGTAATTGATTTTGCTTCATTCATTATTATTTCAGAACCAACTGTGCCAACTTTTTCTACAGGCTTACCAGCAACTGCAATAATTTTATCGCCATCTGCAATGCCGATTCTTTTACCCAGGCTATCTGCATACACGCCGTATTTTAAATTACTCACAGGCACATATTTTTCGCCCCACACCCAAGTAATAAATATAAAAATCACCAACGCCAGTATCACATTTACTGTAACACCCCCCAGCATAATTATTAAACGCTGCCATGCCGGTTTGCTTCTGAACTCCCAGGGTTGTGGCGGCAGTTTCATTTGTTCTTTGTCCATGCTTTCATCCACCATGCCCGATATTTTTACATAGCCGCCAAGTGGTATCCAGCCAAGTCCGTATTCAGTTTCTCCTTTTTTCTTTTTAAATATGGAAAACCAGGGATTGAAGAACAGGTAAAATTTTTCTACCCTGCATTTAAACCATTTGGCTGGTAAAAAATGTCCCAATTCATGCAATACGATGAGTATAGAAAAAGAAAGAATGAATTGTCCGGCTTTTACTCCTACTTCATTCCAGTCAATAGCTAATAATGTCATATTATAATTACCCCTAAAGGAGCTTTTTTGGAAATTTTAAAATGTTGGCAAATATCCTTTAAAAACGGATAGTGTTTGTAGAAAATTTTACTAATTCTAAAGTTTCCCCTTTAGGGGCAGGGGTTTACAATTTTATTACATCGGCAGCAAAATTCCTTGCTTCGCCATCGCTTTCAAAATATTCTTCCAGCGTTGGTTTTTCAATGAAGGGAACATGAAGCATTGTTTTTTCTATCAGTTCCGTCATATCTAAAAAACCAATCCTGTTTTTTAAAAAAGCATATACTGCAATTTCGTTGGCTGCATTTAATACACAGGGCAGATTGCCTCCTTTATTTAAAGCTTCCGTTGCCAATACAAGATTTCTAAATGTTCTTGTGTCTGGTTCTTCAAAATTCAAAGTATTCATTCGTCTGAAATCTAACCGGGGAAATTTATTTGGTATCCGGTGAGGAAATGCCAATGCATATTGAATAGGAAGTTTCATATCGGGCAATCCCATTTGCGCTTTAATGCTTCCATCTTCAAACTGCACCATACTGTGAATAATACTTTGCGGATGAACGACAACTTGTATTTGTTCCGGCTTCAGGTTAAATAAATATTTTGCTTCAATCATCTCCAGACCTTTGTTCATCAGCGTGGCCGAGTCAATACTTATTTTGGCGCCCATATTCCAGTTAGGATGCTGCAGTGCATGTTCTCTTTTTACATTTACCAGGTAGTTGGGTTTTCTGCCAAGAAATGGACCGCCAGATGCAGTAAGAATAATTTTTTCCACCCTGTTTCTGGTTTCACCCACCAGGCATTGAAAAATGGCGGAGTGTTCTGAGTCAACAGGAATAACCGGTGCACGGTTTTCCACCGCAAGCTGCATGACTATATCACCTGCAACCACTAAAGTTTCTTTATTAGCTAATGCAATTATTTTTTTATTCCTGATTGCTTTGATAGTGGGTTTTAATCCGGCAAAGCCAACAATACCGGCAAGCATCAAATCATAACAATCCATGCCTGCCACTTCTTCCAGAGATTTTTCACCGGTAAAAACTTTAACATCAGTGGAAGCTAATGCTTCTTTTACTTTCAGATATTTTTTTTCATCGCCAATAACAACAAGGTTTGGATTAAACTTCAGCGCTTGCTGAATTAATAACTCATCATTATTTTGTGCCGTAAGTATTTCAGCAGAAAATTTATCGGGGTTGGCTGCTATTACTTCCAATGCCTGCGTGCCAATGGAACCAGTGGAGCCAAAGAGGGCAATACGTTTTATGGCAGTTTCATTATTCATGTATTTGTATTTAATTATTAATTAATCCGCAGGATGCTGCGTATAATTATTAATTAATAATTAAAAAAGAGTCCACGGGGCAAGGTCATCCACAATCTTCCTGTCGTTACTCAGCCTCGGTACTTTATTTTGTCCACCCAATTTACCGATAGATTTCATGTAATCAATAAATCCATTCTTCTTCACCTGGGTTATTTTCAAAGACATTAAAATATTTCCATGAATTAAATCATCGTAGTAAATATTTTTTTGGCGCAGGTTGTCATCCACTTTCTGCCGAAAGGCACTAATGTCTGCCGGTTCGTTTTCAAATTCAATAAACCATTCATGATAACTTTTTCCTTCCCCCTGCTGAATCATCGGCGCTACAGTAAACTCAGTAACATGAATATTTTCTTCTGTTGCTGCTTTCATCAGGCTGTATTCCACTTCTTCACCAATTACATGTTCGCCAAATGCAGAAATAAAATGTTTGATGCGGCCGGATACAATAATGCGGTATGGGTTTGTGGAAACAAATTTTACTGTATCGCCAAGATTATATGCCCAAAGCCCTGCATTGTTATTTATTATAAGAGCATAGTTCTCTCCAAGTTTTACATCGTGTAATGATAACCTCGCAGGGTTATCATTAAAAATTTCGCCAACAGGAACGAACTCAAAAAATATCCCACTGTTTGTGTTTAACAAAAGCCCTTCTGCATGTTGTGAATCCTGGAATGCAAAAAAACCTTCGCTTGCAGGAAATAATTCTATGCTGTCAATTTTTTTACCAATACTTTCAAACAACCGGGCTTTATAAGGTTCAAAATTTACACCGCCCTGTACCATCACACTAAAGTTAGGAAACAGTTCGCCAACCTTTTTACCACTCCGTTTTATCAATTCATCAAAATACATTTGCATCCACGGTGGTATGCCACTGATGAGCGACATATCCTGGTTAATTGTTTCCCCAATTATTTTATCAAGTTTGGTTTCCCAATCTTCAATGCAATTTGTTTCATAAGTTGGCAGTTGATTAATACGCAGATATTTTGGCACATGATGATTTACAATGCCACTTAATCTTCCGGTAGGTATATCGCCAATTCTTTCTAATTCAGGTGAGCCTGATAAAAAAATCATTTTACCATCAGCAAATTTTGAATTGCCGGATTCAGCCATATAACAAAGCAGTGCATTGCGGGCAGTATTTATATGATTGGGAATTGAATCTTTTGTAATGGGAATATATTTTACACCGCTGGTGGTGCCGGAAGTTTTAGCAAAATAAATTGGCCGGCCTTTCCAAAGCACATTTTGTTTGCCGGCTTTTATTTTTTCTATATATGGTTTAAAGGCTTCATAATCCCTGATGGATACTGCCTGTACAAAATCCTTATGAGTTTTTATTTCCCCAAACTGGTGATCTTTTCCAAAATCGGTTTTAGTAGCCTGACTAATAAGGTCTTTAAAAATATTGTCCTGATCCTGCAGGGCAGTACCCATTCCTTTACGGATACCTTTATATATATATGCAGCAAAGGGCTTGGCTAAGAAAGACTTGATTTTCATTGTTTATTCGCCGGCGGGCTATGAGTGACACAAATATAAAGGAAGGCAGCAAAGACAGGGGTAATTTTATGCCGTAATACTTTGATATTCCGTTTGGCGGAATAGTTTTTCCCCTTACCTTTGCCCCCCTCCAAAGAAATGCTTTGGATTAATAATAATTATATGATAGCAGTAATAAAAATAGCCGGACAACAGTATAAAGTGGAAAAAGACCAGACTTTATTTGTACCTCATGTAGATGGTAAAGCCGGCGACAAATTAGATCTTGAAGTTTTATTGGTGGATGCTGATGGAAAACTAACCACCGGCGCAGATGTAAAAACAAAAGTAAGCGCCGAGATTGTTGACCATGTAAAAGGCGATAAAATAATTGCGTACAAACAGAAAAGAAGAAAAGGATTCCGTAAAAAATTAGGACACCGTACGCACTACACACAAATAATTATTAAAGACATTAAATAAGAAATCAGAAGTATGAAGTATGAAGTACGAACTACTGACACATGCTTCAAATCTGAAATCTAAAATCTGAAATCTAAATTTTTTTCAAATGGCACATAAAAAAGGTGAAGGCAGTGTAAAGAATGGTCGTGACTCACAAAGCAAACGCCTCGGTGTAAAAATTTATGGAGGGCAGGCAGCAGTCTGCGGCAATATCATCATCCGTCAACGCGGCACAGTATATCATCCCGGAAAAAATGTTGGTGTGGGAAAAGATTATACTTTGTTTGCATTAACTGATGGTGTGGTTGAATTTAAAAAAGGTAAGAACGACAGAACTTTTGTTTCTGTTTCTCCAATAGAAGTAACTGCATAATTCTATTTCATCATTGCATAAATTGAAAAGATAAATTCAATTTTTAATCGCTGCATCTCCGGAGTAAGAAAAACTAATCAGCATCGTTGTTATCATTTTGTGGAAAAATGTTTTGATAGTTAAAATAATGTTTATACATTTACTATCGTTAATTTATTTCTAACCAAATTAAATTCTAAACAACATGGCAACAAAGAAAAAAGTAGCAAAGAAAAAAGCTGCTCCAAAGAAGAAAGCTGCTGCTAAGAAGAAGAAGTAAGTTTTCTTTTTCATAAAGAAACAGAGAGTCCTCCCGAATAAGGAGGACTTTTTCTTTACGCCTCACCCCTAAACCCTCTCCTGGCGGAGAGGGGAAGCTTTCCACACACAGTCCAAACTTGCCGTAAATATTATTTATTCATGCTGATTTGTGTTATTCGTGGCTGTTAAAAAATCTTAATTTGCAATTATGGATAACTATGCAATAGCAGAAAATTTTTCGTTGCTATCCAAATTACTGGATATACATGGAGAAAATTCTTTTAAATCAAGAACATATGGAGCGGCTGGTTTTAATATTGATAAGTTGCCCATGCAGTTAAAGGATACTCCCCGTGAAAAATTATTTTCTATAAAAGGTATCGGTGATAGTGTGGGTAAAAAAGTAATTGAAATGCTTGACACAGGAAAACTGTCAGCATTGGAAGAAATTATTTCAATTACTCCGCCCGGTGTAATTGAAATGCTGAACATAAAAGGCATTGGCCCAAAGAAGATACATACGATTTGGAAAGAAATGGAGTTAGAGTCAATTGGCGAATTGCTATATGCATGCGAAGAAAACCGGCTTACACTTTTTAAAGGATTTGGAGAAAAAACACAAAACAACGTAAAGGAAGCGATTGAATTTTATTTGCAAAACCAGGGCAGCTTTCTTTTTGCACAGATGGAAGCCATCTTTCCGCAGATTAATACATACATGGAAAACCTTTTTACAAAAGAAAAAGTACATGTAACCGGCGCTTACCGCAGGCATGAGTTAACCATTGAAGAATTAGAATTTATAATACTTGCAGATAAAGAAGATGTAAAACCAAAATTCATTACCGCACAACCACCTGAGTTATTAGAGGAAACTGATGAAAGCCTTTTGTATAAATTAAAGAATGGTTTGAAGCTGCGGTTACTTACGGGTAAAGATGCAATGTTTAAAAAATTATTTTTTACAACTGGTTCACAGGAATTTCTGGATGCATTTGTAAAATCTTTTCCTGATGCGGAGGCAGAAGCGAAAATAATTTCAAGCGAAGAAGAGTTGTTTAATAAAGCAGGAATGGAGTTTATTCCGCCATATCTCAGGGAAACAGAAAAAATAATTGATGCTGCAATAAAGAAAAATTTACCAACTGTAATACAAACTGAAGATGTAAAAAGTATAATCCATAGCCACAGCAACTGGAGCGATGGCGTGAATACAATTGAAGAAATGGCAAAAGAATTAATCAAACGGGGTTATGAATTCCTTGTTATTTCCGACCACTCCAAAACTGCTGTTTATGCAAAAGGATTATCTGAAGAAAGAATTCGTGAGCAGCACCGGTATATTGATGAGTTGAATAATAAACTTTCGCCATTCAAAATATTTAAGAGTATTGAAAGTGATATTCTGAATGACGGCTCATTGGATTATTCCAGCAATGTACTTTCTACTTTTGATTTGGTTATTGCCTCTGTTCACAGCAATCTTAAAATGCCGGAAGAAAAAGCGATGATGCGGTTGATGAAGGCAATTGAAAATCCTTACACTACTATTTTGGGGCACATGACTGGCCGTTTGCTTCTGAGCCGGAATGGTTATCCTGTTAACCATAAAAAAATTATTGACGCTTGTGCAGCAAACAAAGTAGTGATAGAACTGAATGCACATCCGCGGCGATTAGATATTGACTGGAAATATATTGATTACGCTATTGAAAAAGGAGTGATGATTTCAATAAACCCCGATGCACATGCACTGGATGGTTTTGATGATGTGAAGTATGGAGTGCTTGCTGCACAAAAAGCAGGGTTGACTAAAGAACAGAATTTGAGCAGTTATGGTTTGGAGGAGTTTGAAAAATGGCTTATCAGAATCAGGAAAAAGAAGAAAATATAAATACAACACTGAATCTGATAAAATTTGTAGTTTTACTTTATGAAAACAGCAGTTCAATATTTAAATGACCACAAGGGTGAAACACACGCAGTTCAAGTCACCATATCTCAATGGACAAGGCTTATGAACAGGTTGAACAAATACGAGCAAATGCTAAATGTAAAATCTGATTTGATTCAGGCATTTGACGAAGTAAGAAAAATGCGCCAGGGGAAAATCAAGAAACAACCTCTACAAGATTTTTTGAATGAGTTATAATATTATTCCAACGCCAACCTTCAAATTTCATGCAAAGAGGTTAATCAAAAAATTTCTTTCTCTGAAAAATGAATAGTCTGAGTTAAATAAGATTCTTTCCTTATCCCCAAACCTGGGAGTTCCACTGGGGAATGATACTTTCAAAATTCGTTTAGCAGTAAAAAGTAAGGGAACTGGAAAAAGAGGTGGCATGAGAATTATTACTTTCAAATTGGATAAAAACAAGGAAGTTTATTTGCTGACGATTTATGACAAATCAGAAATAGCTTCAATTGATGACAAAGTCATTAAATTTATTATTAGTCAAATTATTTCCACTTAATAAGTCCCTGAAAGATATTATTCGCAATAATATCTTTCAGAAAAAATTTAATTCACCAATGGCAACTCCACAAAAAAAGTAGTCCCCACACCTTTCTTTGTTTCAAACCATATTTTTCCTTTTGCCTGTTCCACTATACTCTGACACATGGCAAGACCCAATCCTGTGCCGGAAGATTTGGTAGTGAAGTTGGGTGCAAATATTTCTGATTGCATTTCAGCAGGTATCCCTTCACCGTTGTCTTTTACACTTACAATTACCAATCCATCTTTTTTTATTGCACTCACTTCAATGCTGCATTTATTTTTTTCATTACAAGCTTCTATTGCATTTTGAAAAAGATTGGTGAACAAGCGGTTCATCTGTGTTTTATCATTGTACAAAATAATTTCTTCCGGAAGTTCATGAATTATCAACAACAGGTTTTCATTCATCTGGTACAGATCTCTTAATGAATACAGCACTTCTTTTAAATCAAATGTTTCAGGATTGGTATTACCTATATTGGCAAACTGCGAAAAGTCAAATGCTATTTTTGATAAATGATCTATTTGCTCCACCAGTGTTTTAGCAACATTGGCCGTCAGTTCTTTTACATTGCCGGTATTATTATCAATTGATTTCTGCAGGTATTGAATGCTCAGCTTCATCGGCGTCAATGGATTTTTTATTTCATGCGCCACCTGTCTTGCCATTTCACGCCAGGCGCCTTCACGTTCACTTCTTGCAAGTGCTGCGGCGCCGGCTTCTAATTTATTCACCATCTTGTTATACTCCGTTACAAGTTCACCAATTTCATCATCACGTTTCCAGTTTATCTCTTCATTTGTTTTACCCAGGTTTACTTCTTTCATTTTTTCACTGATGATGGAAAACGATCGGGTAACACGGTTGGTAATAAATAGTGCAATGACGCCTGCAAGTAAAAAAATAAATGCGTTCAGGTTAATAATGGTTACAAGAAAATAAGAAATTTCCTGTTTCAATTCACGTTGTGAAAGAAAATAAGGGATATTTAAATACGCATAAGCATGTCCATCATTATCCCTGATTGGCGCATAGATGCTCAGGTAATTTAAAGTTGCCAGTTTTTCTTCCTGTACATACTGCACCTGCCTCATTCTGTTTAGATAATAATAGGCAAGCGGATGAATTTTTTTACTTAAAAATCCTTCGCGGTAAACTAATGGGTGTGATGTTACCTGCAGGTTGCCGCTGGTATCATATACATTCACATCTACATTATGAATTTCTGCAACTTCATTCACTAAGTTCTGCACATCCTGGTTTGACACAGAATCATAAATAGCAAGTTGATCATCAAAAACTTTTTGCCTGTCTAATTTCTTTTCCATTTCATTTATCATAATCTGCATAGTGCCATTAAGTTTTTCTGTGTTGTTCTGTTCATACCGTTTTATAAAAAATGAAATGGTGGCAACGCCGATGATGATAAAAGAAACTATGCTGATAAAAATGATGGTGCTGTGTACTTGCGTGCGGATATTCCATTGAAAAAGTTTTTTCAATTCAATATAGTTGCCGCTTACTTTAAGAATAATTGAAAGCAGGTTGAAAATTGCAACCAGCACTAAGAATGCACAAAATATATAGGAGAAAAGTGTGATGGCTTCTATTACCGAATCTCTTTTTTTAGCAATCACCACCACTTTATCATTGGCCGAGCGGTACCATAATTCATCTGAATCGTTATTAATTCTTTTTTCAAACTGGCTTAATGGTTTATCTTCCGGCAACAATGTTGTGGCAAACGAATATTTATTTGCAGGCCCTGTAAGCAACATACCATTTTTATAGGTAGCAAATGAATAAACCGGCGACTCTTCAGGATTATTCTGTTTACTCTTTCTGAATAATTCAGGATAAAGGGCATCACTGCTGTATTGCTCCGGGTTGGCAACTATAAAAAACGAGCCCATTCTCTTACCTGCCGAATCTCTTGCTTCTCTTTTGAAAATAAAAGTGAATTTATCAAACGAGTTATCGTAATAAAATAAATTGCTCCTGTGTGTTGGCTTTGCCTCCACATTGATTATTGTATTTAGCCTGTTTAAAGATTCGGCATCGTCATTATATAAAGCGTTACCTGCTTTATCAAAAACATATAGCCGGGAATCAAATTTATTCAGATAACCACCCTCCCGCATGATGCTATCCCGCAACAGACGGCTGGTTTCTTCATTGGTAAACCTGGAGAAATTGTAATTGAGGAATTCATCATCTATATAAGCAAAGGAAATACTCAACTGCCTTTCGTTATATGGATCCGATTGCACATCAATTTTATCTGCAAGTTTTTTGCGCAGCTCCCATTCTTTTTCACGGTTTGCAAAAATGATGATAATGGTAATAGAAACCGAAAAAAGAAATATCCAGAATAAAGTATTGGCAATGGTCATCTGCAAATTGTTGATGGAAAGTTTTTTCATACGCTGCAGCCGGACATATAAAATAAGCCATGCAAGAACCGCTAAATAAAAACTCAATAACGGATTATGAATTTTTACGGTGAGATACATTAATCCCGTAATGGCAATTACAAAATATATCAGAAAATAATTTTCAAAAAATGAGGCCGGTATTAATTGAAGTAATATTCTTATAAAAAAATAATAACCAATTGCCAAAATTGATAACGCTGCAAATCCGAAAACACTGAACCGTGTAAGACTGAAAAAATTAATTACATCAAATGAAATATTGGAATCTGCGGCAAGGCTGCGGATTATTTTTGCCATAATAAATGTAAAAGCCACCATAAAAATCAAAGCCAAAACTCCCGGAATCCTAAACTTGTCATTTGAAAGGCGTTGCTTCCAGTCATCCTTTATCGTTTTCATTTTATTCCAGGCAAAAATTGTGATCCAGCAAAAAAACATGGCGTTGATTAATAAATCGCCCAGCGATTTTTGTACAGGGTTTGCACCATATACAGCGGGATCAAATAATTCGAACTGCCGGAGGCTTATGGGAAACGTAGTGTAATAACTGATGATGCGTAAAACTATTAATGAAAAAGCTAACGCTGCCACTCCACGCAGCAGCCCCTGTTGCCGGGTTATTTTTTCTGCGTTGAAATGAATAAACAATAAAATAAATAATGCCGCCAGCAATCTTGACCAGCGTACTGCACCAATTGGATCTGCAGATGTTGATAATTTTTTCCCTTCCAGAAAAAAAAGAATTTCACCCGCATTATTTTTTACCGGCAAGTTGGTAGCATATTGAACTACAGAAATTTTTTCTCCGGCTTTTTCGCTATGAGCAAACCGGTTGGGCAAATACCCGGTTTCTACAAAATAATCATACAAAACCGGGATAAGGCCAATTAATACTAAGCTGTCGTTTTCATGATGTGCCGAAATAGTTCTTTTAATACACAGATAAAAACCATTTGACAGTTTGCGGTAATAGCTGCTATCCGAACCTTTGAATAAATTTTCATGGGGAATAGATTCCTGGTTGTTCCAAAACAACATTTCTCTTGCGCCGGAAGTATCTTTGATGTAAAGAAAAATTCCAAAAGGTATTTCAACCAGGCTGCTGTACTCTTCTCTGCTTTCGCTGTGAACGGCAAGTTTATTCAGCAGTAAACTATTTTTTTTCAGATTTTCAAAATCGCTTTCGCTCCTGCTAATATAATCCTGGAGTTTTCCCCACTGCTGTTTCAGGTTGCCCTGTTGTGTAAACTGGTTGGTGAAAAAAAATGAAAGCAGGTAAATTAACCCTGCTGCTGCCAGCCATTTGTATGGAGTATCTAAAATATGGATGATATTTTTTTTCAAATCATTTACCCCGCAATTTTATTTTATTCCAAACAGCATCCATTTCTTCCAACGACATATCCGTAATATTTTTTCCAGTACTCATCGCTTCCTCTTCTATTTGTGTAAACCGGCTTATAAATTTTTTATTCGTCAGTTCCAATGCATTTTCGGGGTCTATCTGCAAAAACCGTGCATAATTAATTAAGGAAAATAAAACATCGCCAAACTCATTCTCAATTTCCTTATTATTCTTTGCTATTTGTTCATTGCTGATTGCTAATTGCACATTGCTTGTTGCTAATTGCTCATTGTCCACGGGACTCTGCGAGCCAATTGCCGATTGCAACTCCTCCATTTCCTCCTCCACCTTCTCCCAAACTTGTTCTTTATTTTCCCATTCAAAACCTACCTGCTTTGCTTTTTCCTGCAGGCGCATTGCTTTTACAATAGCCGGTAATGATTTGGGCACACCGCTGAGTATAGATTTTTTCCCTTCTTTCAATTTTATTTTTTCCCAATTCCTTTTTACATCTTCATCATCATTCACTTTTACATCACCATAAATATGCGGGTGCCGGTTGATGAGTTTTTCTGAAATGCCATTGATTACTTCTTCAAGTGTAAACTGATTTTGTTCTGCTCCTATTTTAGAGTAAAAAATAATATGCAGCAAAACATCGCCAAGTTCTTCGCAGATGTCTTTCCAATTTTCGTCAGTAATAGCATCAGCAAGCTCATAAGTTTCTTCAATGGTCAGATGCCGCAGTGTCTGTATGGTTTGTTTTCTGTCCCAGGGACATTTTTCCCGCAGATCATCCATAATAGATACAAGGCGGAGAAATGATGTTGCTGTTTTGTTATCTTCCATAATTTGAATTTATACCTGAAAAAAAGTTACAAAAAGAAATGCGGCGAATAAAATAATAATGCTAATCAGGCAAACTATATTAAAAAGTATAAACTTGCTGATTGTTTTCCCCCTGCGTTGTCCATAAAAATTTTTCATTCCTTTATACGCATACCAGATGCCGTAAATAACCAAAGCTGTCTGTATTAATTGCAACCAACCCCAACTAAGAGCATTGCTCAATTGAGCTAAACCAATAAAAAGCATCATAAGGATAAATGAAAATATATAAAGATGAATAAGGAAGATAGCATGATCAGCAAAAAAATATTTTTTGTTACGGATATAAAGCAATTTCAGAAACAATGCATACAAAGGAAGTGAAACAAAAAGGATATACGGAAAGCTATGCATGAATTTGTTCAAAATTAAAAAATTAAGTTTTGCCTGCTCGCCTTTGTATTTTTCGTTCAGGCTGATTGTTTTGCGATATACAGTACGGAGAAAAAACCCATCTTTTTCTTTCGTTGATAAAGTTTTTTGAACAGAATCGTATTGCACTACAGTTTTATATTTATCTAAATTTTCATCAAAACTCAGATTAAGACCTCCCCTTTCAGAAGGATTATTTTTTATCCCGGCACTGTCTTTCTCAATCAGGTTGTAAAATTTCAAAGCAATCATCGAGTCTTCCTTTGTGGTCAATTTCTCCAGCATCTTTTCTTTACCATCTTTTAATTTCTCGATAATATCATTGTTGTTACCTTCTATTTTAAAACCCGATTCGCTGACAGAATAAAAAGAAAAAAAAACTAAAAAGAAAACAGCCGAGGTAAAAACATACATCTTAACAGGGTGCAGGTAAGATTTGCGGCGGCCCTGCATATATTCTTTAGTTAAAAATCCGGGTTTGAAAAGCAAATCTTTCAAGGTTGTAAAAAAATTGCTGTCGAAATGGGTGATGTCATAAAAAAAATGAGCGACCATGTGCCAGAAGGTTTCATGCGTCACTATATTTTCCTGGCCACAGTTGTGACAGTAATGCCCTTGTAAGATAGCGCCGCAGTTCAGGCAATCATTTTCTTTTCTTTGCGGAGCGTGGCTCACATTAAAATTTTCTTAAAAATAATCAAGAAAACACATTGCGCCATTTCTTTTTCGTTACCCTTTCTTTGAATTACTTTTGAGTTGAAAATCTTATAAATGAAAAATCTGTTTTGCCTTCCATTCCTGTTTTTATTTTTAAAAACCAATGCCCAGTATTTTTATAAAGACCTGATGGCTGCAGATGAAATAAAACAGCAGATGAAAACTTATGTTGATAATAAAATTCTAAAGGTAACATCCACAGGCTACACACCCACCGGCGCAGCCTCTGCAGATTACGATGAAACGCAGCAAGTGGATGCTGCAAAAAGACAACTTAAAATAACTACAATTGTAAGCCGCACTATTACCCGTATTCATTACACCTTTGATGAAAATGGAAAATTGCATTCAATTATTGATGTTGCACAGGGATTAAAAAGTGTATCTGAATATTTTTATGACATTGATGGAAATATTACCGGTATTAAAAATGTAATAACAGATTCGTTGCAGGATTTTTCACAAACAGAAATACATTCCTGGTTTTATAAAAATAACAAGCCGGAGAAAATGTGGCGTACAATAAATAATACTGACAGCCTGGAAGTTCGTTTTAAAACAGATGAACAGGGAAATATAATTGAAGAACAAAATTTTAAAAAGGGAAAAGGAACCGACCCCACTTTTTATTATTATGATGATAAAAACCGGTTGACAGATATTGTACGGTACAACACAAAAGCAAAACGACTGCTGCCGGATTATTTGTTTGAATATGATGAAGCAAACAGGGTGATACAGAAAATAACTACCATGTCAACTCAAAACAGGGGCTACCTCACCTGGCGGTATTTATTTAATGAAAAAGGTTTGAAAACAAAAGAAGCTTTGTTTAATAAAGAAAAGCAATTGCAGGGAAGAATAGATTATTCCTATATCCAACACTAAAGTCTCCGAAAGGTTTCAAACACTGGGTGGGAAAACGCTTGTAAAATAATGATTGATGAAAATTTTATATTGAAAAGCTGGAATGAACAGGTACTGATTTTCATTAATAATCTTCAAGTCATTCGTATAAGGCCAACCAGGAAAACAGTACATGATTTAAGAGTCTCTGTAAAAAAAATAAGAAGTTACCTGCGGCTAAGAAAAAAGATAACAGGAGAAAGCTGGAAAAATAAATTTGCTCGTGTAACCGAAATATTCAAAGTATCAGGCAAACAACGTGATTTTGAAATTAGTTATTCCTTATTATTGAAATACCTGCGGCAGGAAAAATTGATGATGCCATTATTTAAAAAATTCCTACAAACCAATAAATCCCTTACACATCACTTTACAAAAAATGCAATGCTCGATTTTAATGATGAACAAT
>JANOJO010000481.1:0-5630 GCA_031418795.1 Bacteroidota bacterium
ATAAATAAAATAATTTCATTTTAATATTGTGTTTAATAGCATCCACCAGCAACAGGTCGACGGCCCTTTGAATTTGAATTTGCTTGTCTTTCGTTGGTAATCGATTTATTTATTGAATCTAGTCTTAATGGTGTAAGGGCATATTTCAATCCCCTAGTGCTATCGTCAGTTGTTAATGGTGCACCAACTATTGGAATAGTTGCATAATTAGGCCAATGTTGTTTCCACGCCCTTGTATTAAATAAGCCCTTCCAAGTCATAAACCAATAATATCTCTCATTGTTAATCATATTAACATCAAACTCTTTTAGGGCATCAGCCATGTAATCTAATAATTTTGTAACCATAAAATTATGTTCATATTGCAGATCCTTTATTATTGAAGGTATTAAAGCATTGTTTCTTACTCTTAAACTATCAATAAACTCATTAAAGACACTATCATAACTCATAGCGTTTAATTGGGATAAGGTTATGCCATTTTTTATCCTAAACAATACTGATCTCATATACGCATGAATTGATTCATGAAGTATTGTTCCAGCTACATAAATATCTGTTGCTGTTTTAGCGATCGCAGAATCCAAAGTTATAGTACAGCTAAAAACTTGAGTGCCGGTATTATAACTAGTCATGGATGTTACAGCAACAGCAGTATCCAGGCGTTTCATTTCATACTTAACTTTAAATTTTTCAATATTATTTGGATCCTGAATTGACCGATCAATTTTGGCGAGAAATTTTCCCAGTATATTATTATTTAACCCAGATATTAGTTTATTAAGAATTAGTTTTCTACAACTATCCAACCCGGCCGTATCAATATTATTAAGACGCCAATTTTCAATTTTTGCATAATCTTCTGGGGAAACAACAGAATATTCAAAATGATGATAGCCCATTTGATCATAAGGCAAAACATTATCAGTAACCGGTTCCCAACCCATTACACCATCGCAGGGTCGTACACTTGCGTTCGCCATAGTTTCTTCACAAGGTCATTTACAAAATTGTTCCGCTGGTTTTGCTGATAAATTCTTTGTGACAATATTTTCACAAGCGGATCTGTATTAGCAGGAACGGTAAAAAATCTCTGTTCATAATTTATCTCAAAAGAAGCATCTGGAATCCTGCGACAAGAGACAATATAAAATGAAACCCAAAATAAAAATGGCGGGAATAAAAGCTTAGAATGTTTCATAGAAAAGGTTTTAGTCTTTGGAAAATAGTAGTTCAAGGTATATCCTTAATTTGAAACACACAATACCACTTTGTGGTAATAAAAAAAGCCGCCTATAAATTTTGGCGGCTTTTAAAAAATAGTTTTAATCTCAATTAATCGTCCAAACCTCATTTCCTCTTAGCAGTTTATCAAGATCAGCAGGTTTTTTTGCCATGGCTTCATTTATCTGCTGCTGCATTCCATCTTCGTAGCATCTGCGGTTTTTTTGATAAAATACTCCAAATGGTCTTGGCAGATGGCCATCAGCCGTGGGATTGTCAAATATGCGTACGAGTATCTGTGCTTTGTAAATATCCATTTCATCATGTATCCAAAGATCATCAGCGTTGTATCCATCAGCAAGGGTTACAGCTTTAGGAGTAAAACCATCAAGCCTGATTCCTTTTTCTTTGTTGGCGCCAAATAATAATGGCTGGCCCTGCTCAAGAAATAATGTTTCAGCGGCTTTAGAACTTTTCTCAGTAAAAATTTCAAAGGCGGCATCATTAAATATGTTGCAATTCTGATATATTTCTAAAAACGATGCGCCTTTATGTGCATTGGCACGAAGCAACATTGCCTGCAGGTGCTTAGGATCACGGTCCATTGTTCTTGCTACAAACGTGGCATCAGCGCCAAGTGCAAGAGCCAATGGATTGAAAGGATGATCCACACTTCCGTAAGGTGACGATTTGGTTACTTTATTTTCTTCAGAAGTTGGCGAGTATTGTCCTTTGGTTAAACCATAAATCTGGTTATTGAACAATAAAATATTTACATCAAAATTTCTGCGCAGCAAATGAATAGTATGATTACCGCCAATGCTCAGTCCGTCACCATCACCAGTTACAATCCACACACTCAGTTCGGGTCTTGCGGCTTTTAATCCACTGGCAACTGCAGTTGCACGGCCATGAATTGAATGCATGCCATAAGTATTCATGTAATATGGAAAGCGGCTGCTGCATCCAATGCCGGAGATGATAGCAATATTTTCTCTTGGAATACCAAGTGTGGGCATTATTTTTTGCACTTGTGCAAGAATAGAATAATCTCCACAACCGGGGCACCAGCGAACTTCCTGGTCGGTTGCAAAATCTTTGGCGGTTAAAACAGGGGCGGTTGTTACTTCAGGCATAAATTTAGATTGGCTGCAAATTTAATGAATATCGAACGCCGAACAATGAGTTAGGAAAAATGGCAGTGGGTCAGTTTGAAATTTCTCCGAATGTATCTTTTGGACGAACTATCAGAGTCTTGTCATTCCGAAAACGGTGAATTTAAGACACACTCTGTAATAGGAAAAAATAGTTGAGGAATCTCAAACTGTAATAGCTGTATGAGATTCCTCGCTGAGAGTCATTAAATTTAATGAATTATTAATTTCGGCTCGGAATGACAAGACTCCTACGGATTGATTATTTAAAATAAATTCAAGCTGAGCCACTACTAGAAAAATGGCAGAATAAATAGTTCAGTGAATAGTAATTTTAAACAATTAAAAAATTGAATGATGAAAAATAAACTTGTTGTTATCCTGGGTCTGTTTGCCCTTGTATTTTTTGGAATAGCCGCCGGCAAACTTCCAGCTTCAATGCATGACAATCTGAAAGTGCTTCCAAAGGATATTAGTCAGGCTGATTTAGATTCAGTAATGGCCGGCTTTGAAAAAGCATTGGGTGTAGGTTGTGATTTTTGCCATGCAAAAAGCAAAACAATTCCATCGGATTTGGATTTTGCAAGTGATGATAAACCTGAAAAAGAAATTACCCGGAAGATGATGAAGATGACAGAAGTAATTAATAAAGATTTTTTTGATTATACAATTATATATAAGGCAAATGAACTGATGGCTGTTACCTGCAATACATGCCATGGCGGTAAGGCTCGTCCGGAACTAAAAGGAGAATAGTAAAATCATCTTTTCTTTTATAAAAAAATTCCTGCTTCTTTATAAGTAGTATTACCTAATGAAAAAGTGCTTTTGCTCGATTTTACTATAAATCAACAACTTATTACACTACTGCCTGCCGTACTGCGTTAATGAATAAACCAGGTATAATTAATTTTAATACCTATCCTGTTAAAACCATTAATGTATGAGCTTGCACCAGGCCATAGGATTTTTATCCACCATTGCCCTTTTTTTACCGGTATTTGTTATCCTGTTTTTCAGGATGTTTCGCTATAAAAATTACCTGGCATTATTGGCTTATGTATTTTATGCGTTTGTATATAACCTGATGACGGTAAATTATATCAATGTGCCCAGGGATATAGAAAGATACACCGGTATCATTAATAATTTTCTTGACTTTCCGCTGATGTTTATGTTTATCATGTTATTCAGTACCTCGAAAGAGGGTACTAAAAAAATGAAGATGCTGCTGATAGCTTATATTTTATTTGAACTGATTATTGTAGCTATAAATGGCCTTACCATTTTATCAATTACTATTGTAATGGGACCGGGAGTATTGCTGGTATTTGGTTATTGTCTTTACTTTTTTGCAAAATACATTAAACGGAGTTTTGCCAATCCGAAAGCAACAGGCAAAGCGCTGATGGCATCAGCATTATGTTTTGCTTATGGCTGTTTTACTTTTATCTATATCATGTATTATATTTTTAAAGTAACGGAGTCGGAGTCGTCTTATATATTCGTTGTTTATTTTACCATCACTATTATCTATTGTTCTTTGCTTACAGCCGGCATTGTAATTGAAAGCAAAAGAAAACGAAAACTGGAAGAGTTACTTGTTACAAGAAAAGAATTGCTTCGCATTTTTGGCGAAGAAAAAAAACCGGTTGTTACAAAAGAAGCAACCGGCCAGTGGAAGTTCAATTGATTATGTCAATAACAATATTTTTTTTCGGCAATCATTTTATCAGCTATTCTCCGTCGTGCATCTTTACTGTTAAATGGTTCTGCTTTAGTAAAACGTTTTAATCCCATCAGGATCATCCGTTGTTCATCGCCTTCGGCAAATGAGTTGATGGCATCTTTTCCACTCTTGTTTACTTTATCAGCAGCATCATATAAGTATGTACGCATGATATCAATATAAAGTCCGCAGGCGGCTTCTCCTTTTTGATCTACCATCTTCATTATACGCAACAACACACTTTCTGCATTAAATGTTTCAATAGCCATATCAGCAATATTCATCATGGCTTCCTGTTCATTTTCAATTTTCGCCATCAGTTTTTGTACGGCTGCGCCTGATGTCATTAAAATTGCTTTTTTCAAATTAGCTACCAGCTTTTTTTCTTTTATAAAAGTTCCTTCATCATCAGCGCCAAAATCCGGAATGCTCATCAACTCTTTTTGTACCGCCATGGCCGGCCCCATCAGATTTAGTCTTCCCTGCATGGCTCTTTTCAATGTCATATCCAAAATAAGCAGGCGGTTTATTTCATTTGTGCCTTCATAAATTCTGTTGATCCGGCTGTCGCGGTAGGCTCTTGAAATATTATACTCTGCACTGAAGCCATTGCCTCCATGTATTTGCACGCCTTCATCCACCACATAATCTAAAACTTCGCTGCCAAAAACTTTCAGCATAGCACATTCAATGGCAAATTCTTCTGCACCACCCAGCAAGGCTTCATTGAATAGTTTGCCGGCTGCAATCAATTCATGTTCTTTTTTATCAATCCAATTAGCTGTTCTGTATAAAGCACTTTCGCCAACAAAAATTTTAATTGCCATTTCTGCCAGCTTGTGTTTGATAGCGCCAAAGTTGGAAATGGGTTGTTTAAACTGCTCACGGGTAACAGCATAAATTATTGATTCAGTACCAGCTCGTTTTGAACCGCCCAATGCTGCTGCTGCTAATTTTAGTCTGCCGATGTTGAGAATGTTGAATGCAATCTTATGCCCTTTGCCAATTTCTCCCAGCAGATTTTCTACCGGCACCTTACAATCCTGAAAATACAATTGTACTGTTGAAGAGCCTTTGATTCCCATTTTATGTTCTTCGGGCCCCTGTGTAAATCCTTCTGTACCTCTTTCAATAATAAAGCCGGTAAATTTATCGCCATCCACTTTTGCAAACACGGTATATACATCCGCAAACCCGCCATTGGTGATCCAGCATTTTTGTCCATTAAGTAAATAATGCTTTCCATCTGCACTAAGCTTTGCCGAGGTCTTTGCACCAAGTGCATCACTGCCACTGTTGGGTTCGGTCAATCCATAAGCACCTGCCCATTCACCATTGATTAGTTTAGGAATATATTTTAGTTTTTGCTCCGGCGTACCGAAATATAAAATAGGTAAAGTGCCGATACCCGTATGTGCTGCAATAGCAACAGAGAAAGAATGGCCGGCGCCGAGGTATTCATTGATGATGGTGGAGGTAACAAAATCTTTTCCCAACCCGCCGTACTCTTCAGGAAATGAAGT
>JANOJO010000482.1:0-5169 GCA_031418795.1 Bacteroidota bacterium
GTAGTACTTCAGATTAAGAATATCCATTTCTGTAAGCGGCTGCAAAATTTTTGTTGCATTGGGCCCCTGTATTGCCAGTAAACACGTCTTGTCAGAAATATTATGCATCTCAACACTCTTTGTGTTATGCTTACTAATCCAGTTCCAGTCTTTCTCAATGTTGCCTGCATTTACCACCAGCATATACACTCCTTCCCGTCCGGCAGGCTGGTTGTTTTCTTCTATGCAATACACCAGCAGATCATCAATGATGCCACCGTCATTATTTGGCAGGCAACTGTATTGTGCTTTACCGGCATTAAGTTTTGCCGCATCATTTGTAGTAACCCGCTGAATAAGATCAAGTGCATGTTCTCCTTTCAAAATAAATTCGCCCATGTGGCTTACATCAAACACTCCTGCATTTTTTCTTACGGCAGTATGCTCGTCATTTATTCCTGTATAAGAAATGGGCATATTGTAACCGGCAAACTCAGCCATTTTTGCCCCAAGTGCAATATGCTTTTGTGTGAAAGGAGTGTTCTTCATTATTATAATAATAGTGAACAAAGATAACAGGCGTAAAGATAAAAAAGCCCCTTTTTACAAGGAGCTCTTTTGTTCCTGTTTCCAGAAACTCCAACTTCAACCGAGTTTTAAAAAATTGCCTGTACTAAAGAAAATATTGGAGAACCTTTTATTCCTATATCTTCTTTGCTATCATCATCAATGCTTTCTTTTTTCGAATTCCTGTTATCAATAGTGTCTTTCACCTTCTTTTTATCTTCCTCTATCTGCTTTCTCTCTTCTTCATTTCTTTTTTCCCGTTCTTCTATACTCTCCTGCTTATCATCATACCGGTAATCGTTGTTATAATTTTTCTGTACCGGTGTGCCATCTGCATTTTTCAATTCCCCATCAGCGCCCATTATATAATCCGTATTTGTTTTCCAGGGAAAAGAATCATACTCGTCAATATCTATTCCAACACGGCCCCTCCTCCATCCCCTGTTCTTTTTAATTTTTATATTTACGGGATTCAGTTTCTGCCTGATTGATTCATCAAACCGGATTTTTTTATCTTTGGGTACTCTTATTTCCACTTCCACCATCTGACCGCGGTATTTACTGTCCTTGTCAATAGCAAAGCCACTGCCCAAATCAAGCACCCCATTCATATAAGCGGCATGATATTGAATTTTGTCAGCTCTTTTTTCCAAATCGTTATTGCTTCTGCCGGCGCTGTATTTTTTTATGTTCACATGATAATCTGAATCGGCACTGAGGATTACTTTGAATTTTATAAAAGACATTTTCAATGTGTCATCAGAAATATCCCAGCCCTCTGAGTCGCTGTCTATCCACCAGTACCTGTCAGTAAATATTAATGCGGGTTCTGACACGGCAACAACCATGCGGTTTTCTTTTGGTTGCTCATTTATCATTACATTAACCGGGGTACTGTGATCATAAGAACTTAAATCTTTTGAAATACTGGCAATAAGCAGCATAACCGAGACCCAACCTACTGCCCACAGCCCGCCAAAGGTCCAGCCCAGATAACTACTTTTTGATTTTACACCAATGATCCTTCTGATTAACCAAACTAAAAATCCAACTAATGGTACGCCGATAAATAAAATCAAGGTGCCCCAGGCATATATCTGCTGCCATTTGCTTGTCCATAAAAAATTATTAACCGGCCACCAGGCTACACCGCCAAATATAACTGCCATCAATGAAACAAATAATGCAAATGCTATAGTCCCTGCAATAAACAAAAAGAATGCTTTAAATAAAACACCAATCGCATGTCCTAAACCAGAACGAACAGGTCTGGATGCTTCTCTTACTTCGGCTGCAAATACTTTTCCTCTTGTGCTGGAAAATTCTTTTGCTTTGTTCGACATATTTTGCGCAGCTTCTTTTACTTCGCCACCCCACTCTTTCATTCTGTCTTTTACATTTCCCATTCCTTCCTGTACATTTTGTTTTATACTATTCACATCTACTTTCTCACCACGCATTTCCATTTTTTCATACGGGCTTTTTGCCTCAGGTAAAACTGCCCATAAAATAATATAGGCTAAAATAAATGTGCCGGTTAGTGACCCCGATAAAATATTCAATCCAAATCCGGAATTAAACGGCTGTTCGAAGATTCCGAAAATGGCACTTAAAATAATTGGCGCAAGAAATGCCAAACGAATTTTCCATGTATCAATATTGAAATACGCTGATAAACCTCCTGCAACTCCTCCAATCACTTTGTTTTCCGGATTACGAAATAATCTTTTTCCCCCATACTCATCCAAATCTTTTGTTGGAAGTATCATCCATAAAATGATATAGAGTAAGAAGCCAATACCAAAACCACCGAACGTTACTATTGCAAATAATATTCTTACAATGGCAGGGTCAACATTCATATAATTAGCAAGGCCACTGCACACACCGCCAATAAACTTATCACTTGAATCACGATATAATCTACTCCTACCGGTAGTTTTAGTAAACGGTTGTGAAGATTGAGTATTTGCCGTTGATGATTGATTAGATGATGCTGTACTTGCTGAAGATTTTACTTCTTCTGCAGCTTCTGCTTCAAAATCTTCCGGCCTGCCCATGGAGGCGGCAATTTCATTTACATCCGCATCGGTAATGCTGGAAGCTCCTTTGCGAACTTTTTCACTCATCAGTTCTGCAATGCGGCTTTCGATGTCGTTGATGATTTCATCGCGGCCTTCTTCATTAGCAAAGTACCGGCGCAGACTTTCTATATATGCCTGCAGGTTTTCGTAAGCAGAATCTTCTATGGGTATCACCCTTCCGCTTAGATTTATGTTAATGATCTTTTTCATGTTCTATTGTTTTTGGTTGAAGTTATTGTTCTGGTTGAAAGTTGGTTTTTTGTGTTAGTGCATTTACACCGTTGGCAAGTTCCTGCCAGGTTTGCTGCAGTTCTTTATAAAAAGCTTCGCCTTTTGGGGTAAGCATAAAATATTTTCTGGGCGGGCCGGAGTTACTTTCTACCCAACGGTAAGTCAGCATCTCTGCATTCTTTAGCCGGGTAAGCAAAGGATAAAGTGTGCCTTCAAGAATTTTCAGACTGGCGTTTCTCATCTCCTCCACTATATCACTGGGGTATGCTTCGCCCCGGCGGATGATGGATAAGATACAGAATTCAAGAATTCCTTTCCGCATCTGACTCTGTGTATTTTCAATATTCATAAATCTTTTTTTTATATAAATATTTCTAATTTTTACTTGTGCACTTTAATGTCCGTAACTCACCACTCTTGAAATTTTCCATTCTCCATTTTTGTTTTGCCAAATTTGAACGAACTTAAACGTGCCGCAATCCTGTTTACCATTTTCTACATGGCAAAAAGTATGTGCGCCAATTTCCATGGCGCCATAACCTGGTATGGGAAATACTTCGAGGCTTCCCTTTACCAATTCCCTTCTTAATTGATTATTTAATTTCGCAGTGGATTGTAAGAAGCCGACAGTGTGTTCATAATTTGTTAAGCCGCCTTTATCATGAAAAAATTCCAGGTCTTCGGTAAATAAAGTTTTGAATTTGTCAATGTCTCTTGTATTAAAGGCGTTGAATAATATACTGTCCATGCGGGCAATTTCTTTGTATAAATCTACATTTGTCAAAGAGTCCTGATTTGACTGAGCATTTGCCAAATTGATCGCCATAAAGAAACCACTAAAAAATATGAATCGCAGTAAAATGAATTTTGATTTCATCTGACTTTTTTGATTTGTAAGAACAAAGATAGGGTGATGTTTGGTACTATATAACACATAGTACCAGTTTTTTTATAGTTGCGGAAGGAGTTAGATTAAAAAAATACGTTTAAACCACTTGTTTTCATAGCTTTAAAGCTTAATTTATTTTTAAAAATAATTTCATGGCAATTGATAATTGGAAAAATAGCTGGATGAGTGAGCCAGATTTTGGTTGTTTTATAAACGCTGTAATCCGAATTCCATTTATGAAATCATATTTCGCTATTACTTTCCTTCTTTTAATTACTGTCTGTATTTCCTGCTCCGATAAATATCTTGCCTTCAAAGACCGGTATCAGTTTAAAAGCAAAGATGGAAAACCAGATTATTCCGATTTACATTACTGGGCGGCTCATCCCTGGAAATGGGATCCTTCTGACAGCATTCCTTCACCTCTTCGAAATGACAAAAGAGATTCAGCGGTTGATGTTTTTTTTCTGCATCCCACCATGTACACCATGAAAATGAAACCGGGCAAATTGAATACGGATATTGATGACGATTATATCAATGCCAAAACTGATTATTCAACTATTCTTTACCAGGCCAGTGTTTTTAATCAACATGCAAGAATATTTGCACCCAGATACCGTGAAGCACATATCAGCGCTTATAAGTTTAAAGATTCTGTGGCAGCAATCAAAGCTTTTGAACTTGCTTATGCAGATGTAAAAACTTCCTTTGAATATTATTTGAAAAATTTTAATCGTGGCCGGCCCATCATTGTTGCCTCGCACAGCCAGGGTTCTACTCATGCACTGAGATTGCTTAAAGAATTTTTTGAAAATAAAATTTTACAAAAACAATTAGTGGTGGCATACATAGTGGGTATGACGATTCCGAAAGAAAGTTTTACTGATTTAAAAATGTGCAGTGATTCCATACAAACAGGCTGCCTCTGTGGCTGGAGAACTTTCAGAAAAGGATTTGTTCCTTCTTATATAAAAAAAGGAAATAATAATTCTCTTGTTACCAACCCGCTTACATGGAAAACGGATGAAGAATATGCTTCACGCAATATGAATACAGGAAGTGTTTTGCTTAAATTTAATAAAATTTATAAAACCACAACTGATGCAAAAATTAATAAAGATGTGCTGTGGGTAAAAAAGCCCAAATTTCCCTGGAGCTTTTTATTCTTTTCAAAAAACTATCATGCGGGTGATATCAACCTTTATTATATGAACCTGAAACAAAATACAGGACAAAGAATAAGCAACTACTTTAAAAAGCATGTTCAAAAATGAGAAAGTTACTTTCTTTATTTAATAATAAACAAGCAACTATCATCTGCATACTGGTTGCTGTTCTCTGCCGTATTATCAATCTGTCTTATTTATCTTTTGCCGGCCGTGATAAAATGATTCTTTTACTTCAAAGCAAAAATTT
>JANOJO010000483.1:0-5317 GCA_031418795.1 Bacteroidota bacterium
AGAAAAATTTGTTGACTCATCATTGTTTGAAATGCGGGGAAAGAATATTATACCAAAGCAATCATGTCTTTATTGGAATGCAGAAGAGCCAAACGAGTGGCATATCAGCAAAACGAATGTGGATTTCATACACAATTCAAACAATAACTGCATTTGATTTTGATGAAGCTGGAAAGATTATTTGTTGGTGGGCTTTTCACAGGGCGACACATCACACCACCAATGACGTTCTGAGTTCGGATAGATACAAGCAAGGGTGGAAAAAATACTTCGCAAAATCTGCATTGCACACACCATTTTAAAACTATCTGCTGTACATTTACAAAAAATTATACTGTATGAAAATATTTGTGGCTGGCCTGCCTTATGATCTGGATGATGCAGAACTGGAAGAAATATTTGAAAAATTTGGAAAAGTAGTTTCTGCGAAAGTTGCTATGGACAGAGAAACCGGCAAGAGCAAAGGTTTTGGATTTGTAGAAATGCCAAACGACTCAGAAGCAAAAGAAGCTATTGAAGGATTAAATGATATTTCTCTTGGTAAAAAACCATTAGTAGTAAAGCAAGCCGAAGATAAACCGGGTGGTGGAAATCGTAGTGGAGGATATGGCGGTGGTGGTGGCTACAACAGACCTGGCGGCGGCGGCGGTGGCTACAACAGACCTGGTGGTGATGGTGGCGGTGGAAGAGACAGAAACAGGTATTGATATTTTTACTTAAAGTTTTATTTACTCACTTACTACAACTGCAAGTTTTGTCTTTTTTTCATTCAAAGCCAACCGTGTAATTCCTTTCAGCATGGATGCATCACCTTCAATAAACGCAGGCTGCCATCCGTCTTTATTATTGATGTCGTAAAAATATACTCCGCCCCCATCAGACATCAGTATCATATTTTTATTCAGCCATGCTAAATCTTCCTTACCAGGGATTGTGGTTGCAATTGTGCTGATGATGCCTGAAGCTAAATCGTATTTCATTATTTGTTTTTCATTTGCAGAAATAGTTTGCACAAAACTCATGGCATCTTCACCAGGAATTTTATGCAGGCTTCGCCCAATTTTTATTGCAAGTACTGTATCAGTTTTTTTGGTAAGATTATAAAAATGCAATGTGTTGCTGCTGTCGCCAAGTACAAACAACATCAATTTATCTTTTGCAGCCCATGCATGATAACCAACTTTTAAATTATTAATTAATACTTCAGCTTTGCCTCCTTCTATCGGGTATTTGCCCAAATCCTGTTCGCCATTATCCCGCTGAATAATGCAGGAAATAAATTTTTCATCTGGAGTTACTGTTGGCGAATATTCCCGTTCATTCGTTTCGGTGAGGTTTGCTGTTTTTCCTGATTGATAGTTGTAGGATTTTATATCACTTCTTCCGCTGTCATTAAAAGATGAATAATAAATTATGGGTTTTGACGGATGAAATGAGGGCTGATTATCGTAGCCCTTGTGCTTTGTGATGTTTATTCCATTGGAAATAATAATCTGATTGTTTTCAATTTTAATATCAAATAAAAATATTTCAGAGCCGGTTTGTGCACATGAGATAATTCCGGAAAATACAAAAGCGAAGAATTGTATAATTTTCATTTTGCTAAAGTAGTGCAATTGGCAAATAAAGCCGAAACCTTACAACTGCTTCAGGTAACTGATTTTTACAATGGCATGATCTTCTGTTTGTCTTTTCAACTGCGTGTTGTCAAACCCGCGGTGATTAAACACTATATAGAAATAAGAAAGCGGCTGGTACTCCCACGACAAACGAAAATTGTAATTACTCAGATTGTTCTCAGAATTTTTTTGGTAAAAACCAATTAACTGCAACCGTGGATTCAATGCAATTCTTCCCGAAAGATTATACAGGCTTACTGTTTTGGTTGTAGCCGGATCGCCAACATTTTTAAAATGATTCAGATTGTACTGCCCGGTTAAACTGAAATGCGGAGAAGGTGAAATGTTTAAAGTGAAATTTCCATTATTCAGTTTACCATTATAATATTTTCCAAAATTTGCATTGACTCCCACACTCACTGGTTTTGATTGATCTGTATTATAGAAAATCTGGTGATTGATATAATTAAAATCTCCCGGTAAAATATCAATACCCAATGGAGAAAAAGTTTCAGTGAGCCGCTGAAAATTATGATTGATGATATAACCGAAGAAACCACCTGTTTGAAAATTGAACCAGATTGGATTAAAACTAACGGATCTTTCTGTCAATTTACCTGTTGACGCCTGGTGATACATTTCCATCCATATACCCGGTTCAAATGATCGAATCAGTTTTGGAAGAGGAAGATGTTTGCCACGATAGTAATAGAAAACTCCCGGTGTGGTACCTATCACATCATTTCTTGAAACAAAACCCAACTCCGGATTAAAATCTCTTGTAACAAAAGATTGTGTCCACCATATTTTCCATTGATTATTGGTATAATAATATTGAGCATATCCGGAAAATCCATTTTTACCCGTGCTGCTTGTGGAAGAATGAATCAACATCGTATTCAATGAATGTGATTCTCCAATTCTGAAAAAACCATCCAATGCACTCACCACATTGTTGCCGTCTTTATTATCTTTTACAGTTACCAATGCACCCAGGCGATTTTGCTTGCCAATGTTTTGAGAATATCTTCCAATAAAAAAATTAGTACCCGACATATTTTGCGATGCCCGTTGCCTCATCATCATGGCGCCAAAATTTTTTTTCGCTGATCGGTAAACAAATCTTCCACCTGCATCAATAGGAATTGGATTGCCGCTGTTATCCAATCCTATTGTTCTGCTGAAGAATGGACGAATGCGCATACTACCGCCCGACATATCTTCCGTGGGCCCTACACCACTACCAAACAACGATGCGTTTTCTAAAAAAAATTGTCTGCGCTCCGGAAAAAAAACTGAAAACCTGGTTACATTATTCACCTGCCTGTCTGCATCGGCCTGTGCAAAATCTGTATTGAAAGTAAGATCAAGAATTGTGTTTGTATTAATTGCCCATTTAATATCTCCTCCATACCGCAGATTCGTTTCTTCAGGATCAACAGATGCAGAAAAATTTTTATACTTATCATACGATGTAAGAATGTATGGTTGTATCCTGATGTTTGGTTTTGGCGGCGGTGGCTGCAGATTTTTTAATAAGCCTGAATAAGCCATCCGCAAAAAAGTAAATGAACGCGGATACGGAGAAAATGCACTGGTTTCATTTGTAAGTCTTCTGTTTCTATAAACATTAAAACCCCATTGCTGAATTGAATCTTTTGTTTTTGGGTAACGAAGCGTTTGCCAGGGTACAGCTATTTCAGCAACCCAACCTGAATCAGTTCTTGATGTTCTTACTTTCCATAATCCATCCCAATCTAAATCTGTAAACACATCATCAAAATTTAAAAGATCACGTTGCACACCATACGCATTTACTGATAATGCCATTGAATTGCGGTGATCATTAAATCCATCAAATGATAATCCGATATGCTCATGCTGCCTCACATTAAAATCTCTTCGGAAATCTGTAGCCCGTATTGCTTTTTTACCAAATGAATCACGGCAGAAAATACCGAAGTAAAGATTTTGTTTGTTGTAAAGAATTTTTACATCCGTTTCAAAATTGGGCGGCTGCCCCTGCCGGGGATCTACTTGTATAAATTTTGGAGAAGGCATTGCATATTTCCAGGCAGCTTCATTCAGCGTGCCATCTATTTTTATTTCGGTTGAAATTTTTTGAGCCACCATTTCTTTTTTTACTGAATCGGGTTTAAACACTCCTGCATCCTGACAAAATGAAATCAGGTTTTGCAACAACAGTAAATAAGAAATAATAAAAACTTTTTTCATGCAGTAAATTATAGCTGGCAAAATAAGGAAAGTATTTTGGCAGGAAGTGAAGAAATTACAAGTGGCAGATAAATATTATTAAAGGCATTTGTAATTTATACATGAATAGTTTATCTGAATTATAGTGTATAAGATTCAAAAAATATTGACAAGACTCCGGTTATTGTCCAAAGGACTCTTCTGGAGAAGAATTTAAACAGATACTAAACCAACAGAAGCAATTCATACGTCGCCTGCCGGCTCTATTAAATCCCAAAGATTGCCATAAAGATCTTCAAAAACAGCAACCGTACCATAAGGTTCTTTTTGTGGTGGCCTGATAATTTTTATTTCATTGTCAATTAAATTCTGATAATCTCTTTTAAAATTATCTGTATAAAGAAATAAAAAAACTCTTCCACCGGTTTGATTGCCTACCCTGTTTTTTTGTTCCTCATTGGCTGCTTGGGCAAGCAGCAAGGAACAATTTCCATTTCCTTTTGGCGCTACTATCACCCAGCGTTTTGTATCACTGAGTTTTGTGTCTTCAATAAGTGTGAAATGAAGTTTTTCTGTATAAAATTTTATGGCTTCGTCATAGTCGTTTACTACAAGGGCGATGTGTGCAAGTTTTTGGTTCATTGGACTGCAATATACTTACCGTGGTTAGTTTTTCCTTAGATGTGAAAATCATGCAGTGTCTTAATTTTAAAATCTTCAAGCAGCAGAGTCTTGTCATACCGGGACGATAAATTTAAAACTTGTCCTTTTATAAGAAAGAAAGTCGAGGTATCTCAAACAGTAGAAAACTATGAGATACCTCGCCTGAGATTCATTTGGATAGAAGTTTCAATAAATCAGGGCTCGGTATGACAAGACACCGATATATATTTAATATAATTTCAAACTATGGCTCCACAGCTTTTTCCCTGATTTATAAATGTCATAAATAAAGAAATCCAAAATGCTGAATATTCAATTAAAAAACAGAACTTCATTTTTTAACTTTTAAAAACTACTACTATGTCATTCGTTTTAAGATTCACCCCAACAGGGTTTACTGCTGCCAAATACGAGGAGGTTATTAATAAATTAAATGAAGCAGGTGCAGGAGCACCCAAAGGAAGAAGCTACCATGTATGCTTTGGAGATCCTGATAATTTGTTTGTATCAGATATCTGGGACAATATGGAAGATTTCCAGGCATTCGGTCAAACGCTTGTACCTATTATGAATGCAATAGGTGTTGATCCCGGGCAACCAGTAGTAATACCTGTGCACAATATAATTGTTGGGTAGGTTTATTCATTTAACAACATCTTCGAAGTTGATACTTAGCTATAAGCTAAGCATAACATCCTATGATTTTATTTGTCTTCCTGTTTCGGAAAAACAAGAATACTAAGAAGAACTGCGGTAAAAAAATATGAATGCAAGAAGAGAAACAATTATTTTCTTTTCACATTATACGTTGCATAAATAGT
>JANOJO010000484.1:0-2084 GCA_031418795.1 Bacteroidota bacterium
TGCGGTTTATCAGTCTATCGATGAGGTACTGGCAATGGAAGGAGTTTATGTCCATCTTTATGGAAAAAAATTCACAAGGCCATTTCGGAAAATGGGGCATGTTACAATTACTGGGAAATCAAGGGATGATGTTTTAAAGAAAGCGCTTCATGTCAAAAAAATTCTTAGGGTTATTAGTGAATAAAATAAAATTATTTGAATCACTTCTCGTTTGTGCTTAAGTACAAACGTTATTTACTTTCAAATTCTGTGCGGAAATTTATTTTATATTCATTCCTAGTTCTGATCATTGGTCTTTCTGCATATTATTTTTATCCTGAGAAAAAATTGCCTGAAAATTTAATCATTGAAAAGATTGTTGTAATAAAATCTGAAAGAGAATTACTGGCATTCTCGTATGGAAAACTTATAAAAACTTACAATATTTCTCTCGGGGGAAATCCTGTTGGTGATAAAGAATTTGAAGGCGACAAACGAACACCTGAAGGACTATATTATATAAACGACAAAAATCCAAACAGCAGCTGTTATAAAAACTTAGGAATCTCATACCCAAATTATGAAGATATCAAAAAAGCCTATAAAAATAACAAACCAACAGGAGGAGATATCAAGATTCATGGGATATTAAATGGATTTGGTTTCATTGATAAATTTCATCATTGGTTTGATTGGACAGCAGGATGCATTGCAGTGACAAACGATGAGATGGACGAGTTATATTCGCATATTTCAGTTGGAACAGCTATTGAAATTAAACCTTGAAAGGGAGAATTATCATTTAACTTTCTTTACTTTGTACTACTAATTTCGGAACAATCAAAAAACAATAAATGAACAAAAGTCCATCCGTAGGAATAATCATGGGAAGTCAATCTGACCTGGTTGTTATGAAAGAAGCTGCAGATATTCTAACTAAACTTGGAATTTCATATGAGATTTCCATAGTATCTGCACACCGCACACCGGAAATTATGTTTGAATATGCCAGCAGCGCCGTTGCCCGAAGGCTGCGGGTAATCATCGCCGGAGCAGGCGGAGCCGCTCATCTGCCAGGAATGGTTGCATCTATCACTCCGCTGCCTGTCATCGGCGTTCCAATTCGCTCATCCAATTCGATTGATGGATGGGATTCCGTTTTATCAATATTGCAAATGCCCAATGGTGTACCCGTGGCAACCGTGGCACTCAACGCCGCGCAAAATGCTGGTATACTTGCCGCTCAAATCATCGGTTCATGCGATTCTGAAGTTTTGCTTCGCGTTAAAAATTTCAAAGAAGAACTCAAAGAAAAAGTAAAACGAAGCAACGACGAAATGCAGTCCAATCGTTAAACAAAATATTTTTCAACACCGAGTTCCACAAAGGTTACACAAAGATTCACAGAGATAATAAACTCATTTTTTACTTTGTGGAACTCTGTGTAACCTTTGTGGAACTCTGTGTTGAATAAAAAACTTTGTGTTGAATATAATATACATCAAAAATTTTCCTGCATAAACGCGCTTTCATTTTGCTTAAACACCATTTACTTTCGGAGCCTAATTCCGAATCATGTATTACAGATTATTATTGATTTTCATTTTTACTTTTACAAGCAAATGCTTGTTTGGTCAAATCCAATTCACCAACGCCAGGGATAATGCAATGGCAGGCGCTTCGGCTGGCTGCGCGGCACCAAACGGCATACCTATTAACATTGCAGCACTCACATTGAATAAAAATTCAATTATCAGCTGCTCCGTTTACAACAAATATTATATTAAGGATCTTTCCCCTCTTTCAATATCAGTTTCAAAGACATTTAAAGAACTATTATCAATACAAGCTTCATTAGGCATGGTTGGGAATAATGACTTCAGAGAACAGTATATAGAAACTGGTATTTCAAAAAAGCTTGGGCAAAAATTTTCAGCAGGAATAAAAATCCGTTATTATCAATGGATTATTTCAGAGTCCAATTACTTTAGCAGCAGTGCATTTATTCCTGAAGCCGGATTATTTGCTTCCCCTTTTCAAAACATTAATGTTGGCGTAGTAATCCGCAATCCCGTAAGAGTGCGGATGAATGCCATCGAAGAAAA
>JANOJO010000485.1:0-1597 GCA_031418795.1 Bacteroidota bacterium
TTTGTTCAAATTTATTCCTATAAATCTATTCAAGTATTATTTTTTCGTTGTTACTGCGAAGAACTATGGAAGAAAGATGCTGCCCTTTTCATTCAATTACGTTGTACTGGCGTTGGGTAAGGCCACTGGCGAAAGGAATAATAGAAATGCAGTGATGCGTGTCTCGAGGCTGACCGAGAATTATTAAGCAAAGCAACAAAACAATGAGATAATTTGTCTGCTGTTTATGGAAAAATTCAAACCTATAAACAACGACCAACTTTTTTTACTTCCACCCAGTGTTGAAGATTTTGTCTCCGAAAATCATTTGGCAAGAGTGATAAAAGAAGTTGTAGAAACAATTGATGTAAGTTCTATTGCATCCAGGTATAGCCATCTGGGTCAAAAAAGTTATCACCCCCATCTGCTGTTAAAGCTTTTATTCTACGGCTATAGTATTGGTATTCGTTCCGGAAGGAAGATTGCCTCAGCCTGTGAAAGTGATACTGCTTTTATGTATTTAGCCAATATGTACCGTCCAGACTTCAGAACGATAAATGACTTCAGAAAAGATAATATTGAATTTGTTCAAACAGCCTTTGTCCACATAGTACAACTATGCAAAGGGTTAGGGATGTGTAAAGCTGGCTTGCTTATAATAGACAGTACTAAATTAAAAGCCAACGCCAGTGCAGATAAGAGCAAGACCAGAGAACAATATGAGCAATGGCTGGAAAGAATTGAATCCGATGTAAAAGGAATGTTGCAGGAAGCTGAACAAACGGACTCGAATGAAGACAAGCAATATGGCAATAACCGGGGAGATGAATTACCTGATGAGTTAAGAACAAAACAGAAGTTAAAAGATAAAATTCAGCAAGCTTTACAATCCATAAAAAAAGATAAGGAACGCATCAACCTTACTGATAATGAAGCTAAGTTTATGAAAGGTAATGGTACGATTGACATACATTATAGCTGTCAAACTGCTGTCACAGAAGATGGAATAATAGTAAGTGCCTATACTACCAATCAGTGCAGTGACAGAACACAGACTGTACAAGTAGCCGCCAAAGCAGAGATTAATAGCGAACAAACTTACACTGATATATTAGCTGATAGTGGTTATGCTTCTTATGATAACTACGAAGAGTTTGAAAAACAAAATAAAAACATATATATACCGGATCAGCAAATGAATATGGAAGCTGAAAAAGCACAAAACCCCTACCACCGGAACCATTTTATTTACGACGAAGAAAAAAAATGCTTTATTTGCCCTGAAAATAAAGTACTGCCATTTTGCGGTACCCATAATCATAAAAGATTAAAAGCGCAGAACAAAGTTTATATATGCAAAGACTGCCCTGCATGCGAAAAGCAATCACTTTGTACAAAAGGAAAGTACAGACAGATATGTATAGAGCAAAGAGAATGGATGCGAAAGAAAATACGGGAAAGGCTTAATAGTATTGAAGGAAAAATGAAATACCTTATGCGAATGAGAATAGAATCAGTATTTGGAAATATCAAACACAATCTTAATTACGTTCATTTATATTTACAAGGCATCAAAAAAACAACAGCAGAATGGCAGTTAATTTGCATCGGACATAAT
>JANOJO010000486.1:0-8090 GCA_031418795.1 Bacteroidota bacterium
GTTTCCTTCCACTAATTCTATATTATTTATTCCGCCGGATTTAAAATTTTGTCTTGCCACACTCGCTATAGCTTTTGAACCTTCCATGGTTATCATCTTAGCATCCGGTTTTGCCATTGAAAGATAACTGGCAGTAATACCAAGCGAAGTACCAAGCTCAAGAATATTCTCCGGCTGGTAATATTTTATCATCCTGAATAAAAGCTGGCCGTATTTTTTTGGCTTAGCAGCGTTCCTTGTAATTGAAGCTATACTCCTCTTGTTTGTTTTTGAAACAGAAGAACCTGCTCCAAAATCTTCCACTTCTAAAATTGAGTTATCAGTCAAAAGTTGTTTACGAAGTGACTCTACTTTATCATACTCCGGGTAAATAGTTTTATCATTCAAAACTTTTGTAATAAAATCAAAAATAAATGGCGAATGCATGCCGTGCCCCCTGCCATTGGAAGCAGTAAGGTAGAAACGAATATATTTTTGTAAAAGCTGAAACCGGGAGTACATATTCTTACAAAGGAAGAATTATTAATTGTTAATTATTAATTTTTAATTACTCTTTCGTTCCCAAACTTCAAATGTAAAAGCATAAGCATGTTTTTCATCAGCGGGGTTGTTTGTGCTGTTTATAAGGTTCCAGTATTTTTTTTCAATTACAGGAAAAAAAACATCGCCATCAAATTCAGCATGCACTCTTGTCATATAAATCTTTTGGGCTTTATCAAAAGCAATCATATAAATTTCTCCGCCGCCAATAATAAATATTTCTTTATAGTCCTCTTCATTTGCCAGCGTCACCGCTTCATCTACACTTCTTACCACAGAAACACCTTCCGCCTTCCAGCCATGCTGGCGGGTGATGATAATGTTCTTTCTTCCCGGCAGAGGTTTGTTGCCTAATGATTCAAAAGTTTTTCTACCCATCACTACTGCCATGCCCCATGTAGTGTTTTTAAAATACTTCATGTCTTTGGGTAAATGCCAGAGCAATTGGTTGTTTTTACCAATGGTGTTGTTTTCGGATGCAGCGACGATGAGTGAGATTATCATAAAAATAGAGCCTCCCCTAAATCCCCTCCGAAGGAGGGGACTTTCCACTCACAGCCCTGAAAACATAAAGTGGTTCTAGTAATTTAAATGTTTTTTAATACCCGAATGTTAAGTTGAAGTACGATGTACAATAGAATTACTAAAAGTACAAGAGTGCGACGCAACAAAAGCTCAATCAGGGAACAAAAGCTGGTAACACAATCATTCAACAATCTACTATAAAGAACTTGCAGAACAAAGAATGAATAATTGACCTTAGTTCCTCCGCCGTTTGGCGGAGACAGGGGCTATACTGCCACTGGTGCTTTTATCGCAGGATGACACTGATAATTCTCCAGCGAAAAGTCCTCATATTTGAATTCAAATATATTTTTCACCTCCGGGTTAAGTTTTATGGTGGGTAGTGGAAAAAGATAACGGCTTAATTGCAGTTTCACTTGTTCAGTATGATTATTATAAATATGTACATCGCCAAATGTATGAATGAACTCACCCGGCTGCAGGTCGCAAACCTGTGCAATCATGATTGTAAGCAACGCATAAGAAGCAATATTAAATGGAACTCCAAGAAAAACATCTGCACTGCGTTGATAAAGCTGGCAACTTAATTTTCCATTGACTACATAAAACTGAAACATTGTATGGCAAGGCATCAATGCCATCTGCGGTAACTCAGCCACATTCCACGCACTTACAATCAGCCGGCGGCTATCGGGATTTGTTTTTATCTGATTTATCAAATCAGAAATCTGGTCAACCACTTTACCATCTTTGCCATGTCCACCGCTCGCAGAGTCCTGTGGAGATGCTGCGGACCAGCTTCGCCATTGTTTGCCATACACAGGGCCCAGTTCACCGTTTTCATCAGCCCATTCATCCCAAATCTTTACGCCATGTTCTTTTAAATATTGAATATTGGTTTCACCTTTTAAAAACCAAAGCAGTTCATGAATAATGCTTTTTATATGCACCTTCTTGGTAGTTACTAATGGAAATCCTTTTTGTAAGTCAAACCGCATTTGATAACCAAAACAACTGATGGTGCCCGTGCCGGTACGATCATGTTTCTGCACGCCAGTATCTAAAATATGCTGAAGTAAACTAAGGTATTGCTGCATGGACGCAAGTTAAAGGAAAGCTGTGAGCTTTGAGCTGTTAGCCATGAGCTACGAGCTGTGGGGAAACTGTGGACTGATAATGGTACAGAAACAACCATAGTTGAATTCGATACAAATTAACATACAATAGTTACTGCAAAGTAAAAAATTACAAGATACATTTTACTACATTTGAACAATGAACATGAAAGATAAAATCAAGTATAAAGCAGATTTCAAAAAGCAACTTGACAAATTTGCTGATAAGCTGGAAAAATATGTTTCGACTTCCAATGGTGAATGGAGTGTTAAAGGGTTTATTGATATTTACAAAAACGTTTACACTATTTCGTCCGATACCAAAATTGTTTCAAAAATTCTTGAGATACATATCTTTCCTCAAATCCTTCAATTCGCAGAAAGTATAGGTTACAAAATTATACTTGCAGAAAAACAAAACTGGTATCCGGATCTCACATTCGTTCACAAGAAAAATGACGCCGTAAAGTTTGCTCTCGATATTAAAACAACCTTCAGGAGAAATAACAAAACAGCGGGTTTTACATTAGGTAGTCACGGCGGTTATTTTAAAGAACGGGAAAAAGACAAAAACATTCAGTTTCCATACTCTCAGTATGCAGGACATTTTTGTTTGGGTGTAATTTATACACGAATTGATTTTTCTGATGATATTGCAGAAACAGAAATATATCAGGTTAAGGAGCTGCAGGAAAAAGGTGAGGCGGTTAATAATAAAATAGGTGACCGAAAAGTAACAACAGTAAATAATCTTAAGTCAATTACTTCTGTGATTAAAGATTTCGACTTTTTTGCAGCTGAAAAATGGAAAATTGCAAGTGATGGACAAGGATCGGGCAATACTGCAAATATTGGCTCTGTTACTGATATTAGTGATTTGAAAAATGGAAATGGGGTTTTTAGTAAACTGGGTGAAAAATGGTTTGATGAATATTGGATAAATTACGGTTCAGCAACTATGGTAAAAGACGGTAATCCAATAAAGATTACAAAGCTTAAAGATTTTTTGGAATTCAAAGGCAAATCCAATCTTTTGAAAAAAATTATTTCAAAAAAAGATACAGAAAAATGAGAGTGATTGTTCCCCCAATAAAAAGTCAGGGTATAAAAACTAAACTTGTTCCCTGGATAAAAGAAATAACTCCAAAAGCAAAAGGTAAATGGATTGAACCTTTTTTGGGAACCGGTGTTGTTGCTTTCAATTTTGGATTTAAGAAAGCCATCTTAAACGACACGAACCCACATATTATTAATTTCTATAAGGGTATTCAGCAGAATAAGATTACACCACCATTAATTCGTCAGTATTTAGAAAAAGAAGGAGAGTTGTTAAGCAAAGCAGGCGATAATGGCTATGATCATTTTAGAAAAATCAGAAATCGTTTTAATAAGGATTTTTCTCCATACGATTTTGTTTTTCTTTCCCGATCCGGCTTCAATGGCATGATGCGTTTCGGAAAAAAAGGGAATTGGAATATTCCTTTTTGCAAAAAACCGGATCGCTTTGCCCAGGCATATGTAACCAAGATTACAAATCAGGTTTCAAATGTTTCAAAGATTATTAAGCCAGAACCTGATTGGGTTTTTTACAATAAATCTTTTGCAGAAATTATTCCACTTGCAAAAAAAGATGATATTATTTATTGCGACCCACCTTACTATGGCCGTTATGTTGACTATTACAATGGATGGACTGAACAGGACGAAGAACTTTTGTTCAAACTTTTATCAGAAACAAAAGCAAAGTTTATTCTTTCAACCTGGCACCATAATGACTGGAGGGAAAATGAAATGATTGCTAAATACTGGAGCAGGTTTAATATTGTTACAAAGGATCATTTCTATCATTCCGGTGGCAATATTGAGAACAGAAGAACAGTTGTAGAAGCACTTGTTTGCAACTTTGATCTCGGAAACATTCAGGAGCATAATCACGGGCAAAAAGAGAAAGGGAAAACAGAACAATTAATTCTTCAGTTAGTTTGAGACTATTTGTAAAAAATATAATAGCTTACTGTTTTTATAGTCCCCTTCTTTTCATTTCTCTTTTTATCAACCCAAGTTCTCTTCCTGTTTGTCCACCCATTGAAGAGTTCTCCTGAGCACGGCGCATTAAATAAGGTATCACATCTTTTATAGGCCCAAACGGAAGATACTTACTTACACTGCAACCTGCCTTTGCAAGATTGAAGGTAATATTATCGCTCATGCCATATAGCTGGCTCCAGTGCACATGCGGGTGTTTTAGTGGCAAATCTTTTTCAATGAGCAATTGTACGGCGTACATATTGCTGTACTCGTTATGCGATGCAACAACCAAAGAAATTCTGTCAAGATGATCAATACAAAATTTTACGCCTTCATTAAAATCTCTGTCGCTGCTTTCTTTATCGTGCTGAATGGGAGATAAATAATTTTTTTCTGCTGCCCTCTTTCTTTCTTTTTCCATATATGCACCACGAACTAATTTTGCTCCCAGAATAAAATTTCTTTCTGCTGCTGCCAGGTATGAATCTTTTAAAAATTGTAAACGATCATGACGGTAATGCTGTGTTGTATTAAACACCACGCATTTATTTTTATTAAAAGAATCCATCATTAGTATAGTCAGTGCATCCAATGGATTCTGTATCCATGTTTCTTCTGCATCCACAAAAACACCCACATTGCCTTCAGATGCTGCTTCGCAAATCCGCAACATTCTTGTTCTTACTCTATGCCATTCTTCTTTTTCAATTGCCGGTAATTCGTCAATTGCTTTCAAATATTTTTTCATCAGCGTTCCACCGGACTTATGCATCAGATCATCCAATCTTTCTAATAACCCAAACCGGGCAAAGCCAGTTACTTTAATACTCATAAATGGGATATTGGGTTGCGTAGCAGCATAATTTATCACCCTGATGAATTCATTGCAGGCATGATCAAAATTTTCTTCTCCATCTTTACCTTCCACGCCATAATCCAGGATTACCTGCACACCATATTTCTCAAGTTTGTCTGCCACTTCCACATTTTGTTCCAATGTTTCTCCACCAACAAATTGTTTGAAAATAGTATTCCGTATAATTGATTTTACAAAAGGTAAATGCCACTTAATTGCAAGCGGTGTTAATAGTATTCCGGTTTTTACTAACCAGGATTTCCTCATCATTGAAAAAAGAAAATTGGCTTTCCGTAAATCTTTATCCGTTTTGTATGCAAAGGCGGTTTCAGTATTATCAAAAGAAATAACAGGCTGTGGTTCCATGGTAAGTGTTTAAATTCTGAGAATGGACAAAAGTAAAGGATTCGGATTTTAAAACAAATGATGAACGTAAGTGTAAACATGTAGTTTAGTTCTTTATTAAATAACTTTGCATGCCTTCGCCCTGATCTAAACTAGTATATGTAAACTTTAAAAAAATTATATGGATAAAAGAAAAGCAGTTGAAAGTTTAATTGTAATGACAGAATTAGTTTTGCCAAACGATACAAACAGTTTTGGCAACCTGATGGGTGGCCGGCTGATGTACTGGATGGATATTGCTGCTGCCCTTGCTGCCATGAAGCATTGCGCTGCACCCGTAGTTACGGCATCTGTTGACAATATTTCTTTTGAAGCGCCAATAAAACTTGGCAATGTGGTGCATATAGAAGCAAAGGTGAGCCGTGCATTTAACTCTTCCATGGAAGTACACATGAATGTGTGGGGCGAAGATGCACTACAGCAATACAAATACAAAAGCAATGAAGCTTATTATACTTTCGTTGCACTGGATCCAAATAGTAAACCAAAAAAAGTACCGGAATTAATAACCGAAACAGAAGAAGAAAAAAAATTATTTGATGGTGCTTTAAGAAGAAGACAGATACGATTAATACTCGGTGGAAAAATGAAACCTGATGACGCTACCGAGCTTAAAGCACTTTTCAACCGTGGGTAATTATTAATTCTTAATTATTCATTATTAATTGGCTTCTTCTTTCTTCCAGTGATGCCTTCCTTTCATCATATACTCTTTACTTTGTTCAATAGCATCCATCACTTGTTTTAAAATAGTTTCTGCCGGAGCATCGTAATCAATCTGCAATGGTTCTTTAAATGTAACTGACAATGGAGTTCCTTTCTTTTTAAACATTAATCCTTTTTTATTGAAAGCCCTCCAGAATCCTTTAATGACAACAGGCACCACGATTGGCTTTGTTTGTTTAATAATTAGTGCTGTTCCTTTTCTTCCTGGTGCAAAGGGTTTAGTAGTTCCCTGCGGAAATGTGATGACCCAGTTATTTTCCAGCGCATTAAATATTTTCCTTGTGTCAGATGCATCAAGACCTTTGCGTACTTCTTTACTTTCCTTATTCCAGGTTCTTTTCACTGTTAACCCGCCAGCCAGTAAAAATATACGGCTGATAAAACTGCCTTTCATTGTTTCTTCTGCCGCCACATAGTTTACTCTTGTAAATGGATTTAGTAAATAATAAGGAAACCCTAGTTTGTTTTCTTTTCCCCATTTCACTGCACAAAAAATATGGAGAAAGGTAATCACATCAGCAAAATAGGTTTGATGATTGCTGACAAACAAAACATTTTTCTTTGGTAAATTTTTAAAATGCTCTGTGCCGGAAATTTTAAGTTTATTAATTAACATAAGCCCGGGGTAAGAAATAGCGCCAACAATGGCATACACCAAAGAACGGATGGGCTTGATGTGTTTTAATCTTTGAAAAAAATCAGACATGGTTTTACCAATCAATGAAGCTCAAATTAAGAATTTGTAAACAAAGAAAGCAGTAATGTTTAAATACTTTGTGTAATCACTTAATTTACTGCATCAACAACTAAATTTTAATTTATGAAAAAGAAACTCATCACCAGCATTGCTCTCCTGTCATTTTATTTCATGGAAGCGCAACAGCCACAAGTATTATTTGCCAGCAACCCATTTCCCAAAACTATCGCTGTAAGCGGCAGCGCCGAAATGGAAATTATTCCGGATGAAATTTATGTGAATATTGAGCTGCGTGAATACCAGAAAAAAGGTGATGACAAAAAAGACCTTGAAACTATTAAAACAAATTTTCTTGAATCGTGTAAAGCTGCTGGCATTGCAGATTCAGTGATTAGCATTGTTTCTTTTTCAGGTTTCAATAGTTACTACTTCATAAGAAAGAAAAATAAAAACCCGAATCTGTTTGCAGATATTACTTACCAGGTAAAATTTAAAAGCAGTGATCTGATGGATCGGCTGGTAGAAAAATTGGATGATGATGCCACGCAAAATTTTCTGATAGTAGCCACCAGCCATAGTAAAATAACTGAGTTCAGAAGGCAGTTAAAAATAAAAGCTGTACAGGCAGCAAAGGATAAGGGAAATTATCTTACAGAAGCTATTGGAGAAAAATTGGGCGAAGCAATTACAATTAAAGAACCTAATGAGCCTGGTTCAGTTTATGGAATAGCAAATGATAATGTCAGGTTTCGTGCAGCGAATACTTTAGGTTATTACAAAACACAAGGTGATACAGACAATTCTAAAATACAGGAAGTTGATTTCAAAAAAATAAAAATCAGGTTTGAAGTGGAGGTGGTGTTTGCTTTGAAATAAGAAGCCCCCTCCATCCTCCCCCGAAGAAAGCCCCCTCCATTCCCGAATTGTCGGGACAAGCTCTCCCCCGAAGGGGGAAGCATCCAAACACAGCCCATGCTTAATGAAGCCTTTGATAAATATCAGCCGCCCCGAATATGCTGAGTTGTAATTCAAATGATGACCGGAGCGTCGCCACAAAAGCTTAATAGTAGTTCAACTGCCTGCTTAATAAAAAAAGCGTCCCTCATCAGGACGCTTTTTATTTTATCAGGAAAACTTTTCGCTGGTTTGCTCATTGCCAATTGCAAATTGCCTATTGCACATTGCTTACTCAGCCTTC
>JANOJO010000487.1:0-3925 GCA_031418795.1 Bacteroidota bacterium
GGCACAATGGTTCGAATGTCAGCAAGAGAAGCGGGCAGCGGTATGGCCACCGGAAGAAGACAATATGAACCTGTGTATGATGAAGGACAGGGAGAAGTTTGTAATCCCTGCTTAGTTACAGTAAGCAATCCAATTTTTAAAGGAATGGAAAATGCACAATCAAACCCGATGTATGAAAATAAAACAAGAATAGCCGAACCGAATGATTGTGACGACAGCGATGCGGGCATTGCAAATTTAAAAGTTTCATTAGTAAATATTTTTAACGGACAGACAGTTGCCACTACCAGTACTGAAAAATGCGGCGACTTCTTTTTTGCCAATATACCCGACGGTGATTATAAAATACATCTCAGCGGAATGATAAGCAGTAAGAAAGGATATGAATTGAATTTGAAATCAAAAGCCGAAGCAGAGGGGCAGGTTGTTTGGGGCGGCGAATCAGTAAACCTTGTTTTATTTAACAACGAAGAAAACTCAAATCAAACAATGCGTGCAGGCATAAGTACATCAAGATCCAATATCAGAAATAGATCAATCACCATCATTGATGCAGATACAGATGGCGATGGAGCATTTGAAACTCATAGAGCCATTGCAAACTTTGATGACGGCAGTACAAAAGACATTACTGAAGATGCAGCAGCAAGCAGGGTAAATAAAATAGACGCATTTACCATAAAACAAAAAGCATTCAGCAGCATGCATCGTCTTACAAGTAGAAAAACTTCTTCATCATTGCAACTTACAGGTATAACAGTTATAAACGGAGAGAATAATAATTTTAAAGCAAAAGCAACATTTAGCGATGGCTCCGCATTTGATATTACAAATGCAATTGCTGTTAATTCATCAGGCACTTCAATTATACAATATACGGTTGTTGTTGGCGATCTGGACGATGATGGAAATGCAGATGCGATTTTAAAAGCAAAAACAAAATCTAATCAATCAAACGACCGGATGATGGCTGGTGGTGCAGGGGGTATTGGCAATACAATTGAAGGTGTAAAAATTACCAAGTCAAGATCAAATATTCAGAATAACAGAACTATAAAAGGAAATGAAGAAGACGATCAGGAATTGGGAGTAGTAAAGACAAAAACAAAATCAAATCAATCTAATGACCGGATGATGGCTGGTGATGGAATATGGAGTCCGCAGTCGAATCTATTATCGTCCATAATCGTTATTGGCGATTTGGATGGCGATGGCAAAGCAGAAGCAGCAATAAATACATCACATTCAAATATTAAAAACCTTCGTATTACTTCAGAAGATTCAGATGGAGATGGCGTGGCCGAAGCAACAGTAAACACATCAAGATCCAATATAAAACGTTTAAGCATGTCGGTTGGCGATATGGATGGTGATGGCATGGCAGATATGATAATTGGTGGATTTATTCCAGGTGGTGCCGTTATTACTGCTGCAATGCTTAGCCCTGGAGATCCCATACCGGGACTTGATGTAAAACTAAAAAAGAGAGGAGGTAATGAAAAAAATATTTCTACAAACGAACACGGAAAAATAAAATTCATTGGCCCGGATATGGAACCGGATACTTATGAATTATCCATCAACACAAATTTTTATATTGAAGACGAAACCCGTGTTACTGTAAGAGGATGGGATATGGATAAAAAAGAAAGTATAGAAGCAGGACAAACAAATAGTAACACAAGGGCACAGGATCATAATTCATCCCGATCAAATAAAACGGCGAGTGTTATTGCAGATGACCAAAACGATAATAATACAAAAGCACAGGATCACAATTCATCACGGTCAAATAAAACAGCTTCTGTAAAATGGGTGGCTCCGGAACCCACGAAAGCGGCTATTAATACCAGCCACAGCAATATTAAAAATATGATTGCAACGCTGGATGAACTTGATCAAACTCTTGGTAAGGATCAAAATACCGAAGCAGCAAGAATAAACAACACAAAAAGCAATATTAAAAATCTTACGGCGTCCCTTACAGAACTTCAGAATATTCTTGCAGCTCTTGAGAATAAAGAAAAGAATGCGGCGATTTCTGAACTTAATAATAAAATGGCGGCCATGAATATGCAGTTTCTTGCCTTGCAGAAATCGCTGAATGAAGCTGGAAAGCAATACACAACCATTTCCAATGTGCTGAAAACAAAACACGACACGGCAAAAAATTCAATTGGCAATATCCGTTGAAGGATAAATTATTTTTTAATAAAAGCTCTCCGCTTCTGCGGAGGGCTTTTTATTTTAGATTTGTAAGCGATGTATAAAAAATATTTAACTAAAGAGCAGGCTTGCCAAAAACTAAAACATTACTGTGCCTACCAGGATCGCTGCCACAGCGAAGTGAAAGAAAAAGCATATTCATTTGGATTAAAGAAATCAGATGTGGAAGAACTCCTTTCAAAACTTATAGAAGAAGATTGTTTGAATGAAGAGCGGTTTGCAAAATTATTTGCCGGAGGCAAATTCAGAATAAAACAATGGGGGCGGGTAAAAATAAAAAATGAATTATGGCAAAAACGTGTAAGTGCTTATTGTATAAAGAAAGCAATGAATGAAATTAAAGAAGAAGAATATTTAATCACATTGAATAAGCTGGCAAAAAAGAAATGGGCATCCATAAAAGGAACGGGCAATAATCATTTTGTAAAAATGACTAAGACAAGAGATTTTCTTTTGCAAAGAGGATATGAATCAGAAACAATCAGCAGGATACTATCCGGTTTTTTAAAAAAATAAAAGTAACCATGCCACGGTTCCAAACCGTGGCATGGCTATTTGTGACACGGGTATCTTTTTTTACGGAACAGGTACAAATGCCTTTTGTGGCTTTGCTGCTTTTACTTCTGCCTCAGTTCTGCCGCCCGGCGGACAATTCTCTTTTAAAAATTTTGTATAAAGAGCGCCGAGATGTTGAAACGTTCCTTCGCCTTCACTCAGGCCATGTGTACGGTTAGGGTAGCTCATCATCTGAAACATCTTTCCGTTTTTCACCAATTCATTAATCAACTTCTCTGCATTTTGGTAATGTACATTATCATCACCCGTGCCATGAATGAACAATAAATTCCCCTGCAGATTTTTTGCATGAGTAAGCGCAGCGCCGTTTTTATAATCTTCTTTATTTTCATCAGGCATCCCCATATATCTTTCTGTATAAATATTATCATACAAAAGAGAACTTGTAACCGGCGCAATAGAAATTCCTGTTTGATATTGATCTGGATACTGAAACAACAGATTGAGTGTGGAAGAACCACCACCACTCCAGCCCCAAACCGCTATCCGGGTAGTATCGATAAACTTCCATTTGGATACTTCTTTTGCACCCAGAGCCTGATCACGGATATTCAACTGGCCAATTTTTTTATAAATAGATTTTCTCCATTCCCTGCCTTTTGGCGAAGGTGTACCGCGGTTGTCTAAAGATATTTGTACATAACCATCAGCCGCAGCATCACCATCATATAAAAAATTGCCGGCAGCGCCATAGCTGTCATTCACCGTGGTAGCTGCGGGTTCGCCATATACATAAAATACAACGGGATATTTTTTTGTGCTGTCAAAATTTTCCGGCTTCACCATCCAGCCATCCATGGTTACACCTTCTTCTGTTGTTACTTTAAAAAAAGAAATATTGCTATTCTCCTTTTCTTCTTTTTTTATTTTTTTACTGATATCGTCTTCGGGCTTGAAGGGGCGGTGATTGGGTAGCTCAACCCATTCATTTAAAGGAGGTGTGTAATAATTTGAAAAACCATGCCGGGCATATTTTCCATTGGGCGAAATTTCATAACTATGTGTTCCCTCCTGTCCGGGAGGTGATAATCTTTCTACGGGATAGTTGCCATCTAATTTTGCAACATACAAAAATTGCTGCGTGGCATTAGTGGGTGACGCATAAAAATAAACCAGTCCGGCT
>JANOJO010000488.1:0-2701 GCA_031418795.1 Bacteroidota bacterium
AAACGGTAGTAGCTGTAAAAACAATTGAGCCTGTATTTGTGAATGTTTGGTTATTAACGAATGTACCAGCGGTTAAATTTAATGCTCCTGCATTAGTAAAAGGAATATTGTTATTGGTAATACCTGCTGAAGATTTAGTAATTGTTCCTGTGCCACTGTTGATAATTGAGTTAGTGCCTCCGGAACTGGAAAGATCAGTTGCTGTATTAGTGATGTTAAATGCTGCGTTATTGATCAGGGTACCATTATTGAAACGGAAAAGCAGGTTGTTCCAGTTAATGGTGCCGTTGTTCGTCAATGTAGATTGTAAAGAAACTGTGCCGGTGGCATTAATGGTCATCACTGCAAATGCACCAAGTGTAGTAGTAGTATTTAAAGAACCATTAGTCCAGTTAAATGCTCCATTTATAACTACATTACCAGCACCTGCAATTGTTCCGCCTGAAAAATTTATTGTGCTGCTGCTAAATGAAGTGAAATCATCCAACTGGGCGCCATTAGCTATAGTAAATGTATTGCCTGTAATACTTAATGTGCCTCCATTATCAACAAGCACCTGGTCAGCAGTAATTGCTGTACTTGCTGTAACAATATGAGTGTTGAGAATGGTTATTACACCATCTGTTGATGATGGCGCTGCAGGTGCTGCTACCCAGTTTGCTCCATCGTATCGTTGCCAGGTAGCTGCAGCACTCCAGTCGCCGCTGGCAGCACTGCGGTAATCACCTACTCCCTGTGATAGAACAGCAGAAAATGAAATGACTGATGAAAGCAGGAGGAATAATGATTTTCTCATAACACCCGGTTTAGAAGTAAATTAATTAATGCAGAGCCGGTAACGATTTTGGTTTCAAGGGATGTGAGGATGGAAGAAAGACTGATAAAGTTGAATTAAAACCAGAGCGGAGACAATCAGCCTTTTGTATGATTTGTCAGCATACAATTTTTTATAAATATTAAGTACAGTGTGGAATCAAGTCATTCAGAAATAAAGCTGGGTAATTGGATACAAAAGCATGAAGAATGTAATCGTATTATCCCTATGCTTAACTAAATCCATCGGTTACTTGTAGCTTTCTTTGCCGCCTCAATTTTATTACCCACATGCAGCTTTTCATAAATATGGTAGATATGTGATTTGACCGTTGCCATGCTGATGAAAAGTTTTGCAGCAATATCAGAATAGCTGCTGCCGTCAATAATCAATTGGAGAATTTCCTGTTCACGGTGTGTAAGTGGATTACCGGGAACAGCTTCTCTAGGAATATAATTTTTTTGCAGGTATTTTAATGTTTTAATGGCAACAGAAGGACTCATATAAGAGCCGCCGTTTATTACATCAAGTATGCATTCAATAATGCGTTCTTTTTTCTCATCTTTTATAAGGTATCCATCGGCCCCTGCTTTAATAGCATTTAAAACTTTATCATCATCCTCAAACACGGTCAGCATGATTACTTTAATGACAGGGTTTATTTCTTTTACCTGTCTGGTTGCTTCAATGCCGTTCATTTCATCCATTTCAATATCCATTAAAATAACATGAGGATGCTGCAAGAGTTCGTTTACTTTCAAAAACCGCAACATCGCTTTTGCAGAGCTTGCTTCAAAGATGATTTGAAAATCATCTTTCAGCCGTTCAATGATATTCCGGCGAAGCAATTCATTATCATCTGTGACAGCGATAGTGATCATTGTATCTGTTGTTCATAAAATTAAACAGTATTCATTGGTGTTTCTTATCAGGAAAAAGGTTGATTTCAAATATATAATTTGACAGTCGTTCCTTTGCCGGGTTCGCTTTCAATTTGTAAAGCTGCATTCATTTCCCCGGCTCTTTTCTTCATATTCTTTAACCCATAACCTTTTTCTGTCTTTTCAATGTCATATCCTTTTCCATTGTCAGTAATCTCCACACAAACCTGTTTGTTATCGAAATGCGCAGAAACTTTTATCAGGCTGGCGTTACTGTATTTCTTTGCATTATTCAATGCTTCCTGGATTATGCGATAGATATTTAATGCTTCCAAAGGATTTAACGACGGCTGATGACTATTAATTTGCCATACCAGTTCCACGCTGTGCTTTTCTGTTTTGTACAGGAGAACAAGCTGCCTGATTTTATTTTCCATGTCATCCCATTGCACTTCTTTTTTATCCAGCGCCCAGATGGTTTCTCTCAGCTCCTGCATAGCGCCGCGGGCAAAACCGCTGAGTTTTTCCGCTTCCGTTTTATCTGCCAGCGAAGGATAATCATCATCAATTTTATTAATAAGATAGGTGAGTTGTGAACCGACATTATCATGCAGCTCCCTGGCAATCCGTTCACGTTCCAGTTGAAGACGATATTCTTCCTCAAGATGCAGCAGCTTTTGTTTATATCTTCTACGTGAAATAATATTGCCAATATAAAAAAATAAACCAAGGAAAACTGCAAGAGCTGTCGCAATAAACCAATTGCGTTTCCAAATAGGTGGTAATACTTCCATTTTCAACAGACTGCTTTCAGCAGACTCATACCCATCAGGGTTTACCGTTTTTGCAAATAATTCATAATTGCCGGAAGGTAATTTAGAATAAACAGCTTCTCCGATATCTTCCAGAAGTTTCCAATCATCATCAAAACCTGCGAGTTTGTAATAAAGTTGAGATTGCCGTGAGAAAGAATAATGTAATGGTTGAAATTGAAAAATGATTTTCG
>JANOJO010000489.1:0-1557 GCA_031418795.1 Bacteroidota bacterium
TTAATTTTTCATCATTGCTTCCCGAAATAGAAAGATACTTCTCAATTGTCGAAAGTTGTTCTTTTGAAAATCCTTTTTGTTTCAATTCGTCTTTTACTTTTTCTAATCCAATCTTATCAAGTTTGTCAATGGCAATAGCAATGTCATTCATTTTTTCTGCACCACCGCAGAGTTCAGCCAGGGCAGTAAGAATTTTTCTGTGGTTAATTATTAATTGATAATTATTAATTTTTAGTTCAGTGAAAACACGGTGATAAATTAAAGCAAGCTCCGTTTCATTTAATAAAGCATTACTTCCCACCACATCAGCATCGCATTGGTAAAACTCACGGTATCTTCCTTTCTGTGGCCTGTCTGCCCGCCACACAGGTTGTATTTGATAACGTTTAAATGGAAATACAAGTTGATTGTGATTCATGGCTACATAACGTGCAAAGGGAATGGTGAGATCGTATTTTAGTGCTCTTTTACTTAGGGTCTTTATGTACTCAAAAAATTTCTTTTTTGCTTCTACATTTGGCACAACTAATTTCACACCTTCTCCACTTTTTTTAAGTCTTGCACCTTCTATTATTCCTGCTATTTCTAAAAAGTTTTCTTGCAAAAACAAATCACTGTTTTGCTTAAAGTATTCAAATGAATCTTCAATATCTGCCCCATTGTTTAGTACTCTAAATATCAATTTATCGCCTTCCTCACCATATTTCCCCATCAATGTATCCAGGTTTTCCATGGTCGGCGTTTCCAATGGTTGAAACCCATACAGCTCAAAAACATTCCTGATAGTATTGAGAATATAATTCCGTTTGCGAACAACATCGGGTCCGAAATCTCTTGTGCCTTGTGGTAAACTTGGTTTTGCCATATTAAAAAATCATTACAAATAATCAGTTTCCTGTAAAGCCCTTTTAGGGGTTGGGATATATTTTCTTACAATGGAATCACATGCCTCATCAATCATTTTATATACCTGGTGGTATCCCTGCTCCGGCCCATACCAGGGATCAGGTACATCTATATTTTTTCCGGGAAATAATTCATTCAGCAATAACTCTACTTTTGAACCGTCATAATTATTTCTTACAATCCGTTTCATTTCATCTGTCACATCTTCTGCCATCGCATATATTTTATCATAAATAATAAAATCTTCTGCTGTAAATTTTCTTGATCTTTGCTTGCTGATGTCAATGCCATTGAGCCTTGATACTTTTTGACTCAACGGATGCGGCGGTTCATTGGTATGATAACCATTGGTGCCTGCACTTTCCACAGTCCATTTCAATCCTGCCTGCCATGCTTTGTTTTGCAAAATGCCTTCGGCCATCGGACTACGGCAAATATTTCCAAGACAAACCATTAAAATTTTCATAAAGCAAATGTCAGGCAAAATGAATAATTAATAATTATTAATTAATAATTATTTACGCTGCATCATAATCTGTGGAATTAAAAACCTTCTGCATCTCATTACAAAAGTACAGCCATGACAAACAAAGAAATTTTACAAGCCGACATGCTTGACATTTTATTTGAGCACCGAAACAAAAATTACGG
>JANOJO010000490.1:0-2638 GCA_031418795.1 Bacteroidota bacterium
CGAATTAAAGATTCGCTTACCAATTTGTATGGCAGTATGGGTAAAGCCACAATTGATCAGTAGCAATTAATTAAAAAAAATACCGGGCCTCTTGTATGTTCGGAATATAATACTTAACATTGTCTCCCCCTTAGAAGAACCCCTGTTCCTGTTAAATTCAACCAATCTCCTAACCTGATAATTTCACCGCACCCTCGCTTATTGTTTGCTGCCCATTTGATGCCGGATCCTGGAAATTATTTCTGATTTGTAAAACGATTGTTTATGAAAATTGCACAACAGTTTCGTGCATTCCTTGAATCACATCATTATTTAGTATTGCCTCAAATTGGCAGGTTTGAATCTATTTCTGCAGATATAAATCCATTGACTGGTGAAATTGATAAATGGCTGGTTCGTTTTTTGGGTGATGCACAGACAAAATCAGACAATGAATTAACCGGGTTTATCTGCCGCAATCTGAATATTAATACTTGTATTGCTGAGTCTGATTTAAATTGTTTTTGTAATTCACTGAAAGAATTATTCATCCAGGGTCTTGAAGCTGAGGTGCCGGGTATTGGCTATTTACATTTAGATTCAAAAAACCAATTGAAATTTTCCGGAAGAAGTATTTACAATCCGGTAATTAATAAAATAAGAAAAAGGCCTGCGGCACTATTTAGTTCTGCGTTCTGGCTGTAAAATTTATTGCTTGCTATAATTCAAAGAAGCTGTCTCTGATTGGAGGCAGCTTTCTTTTTTTCATTTATTCTTACTCGTCCTGAAAAAAAGCTGACTGTTTAATAATAATAATCCTGCTATTGGTTGATTGTGATTAAACAACCTGAATAAGGTTGATTAAAATGTTTTTCGATGTTCGTTCGTACTATTTTTTCAAGCAGTAAGTTGAGCCATCAGGCTGTGCAGGTCAAGGATACCCCAATGTCCGATATACTTTTTGTCACATAGTTGAATGATGTCAAAACTGGCGTTACCCTTTCTTGTTAATGAAATTCTGAAATACTCTGTCTTAACAGGGCCGATATTTTTCTTTAAATCAGTTGTTGAATAAAGTCCGAAACCGCCGTCAAGCAATTCAGATGTATTGTCCATGCCGAACTCACTTTTTCCCGTCCCGTTCTTGTGAAGTTTATACAGGTTGGAGTTGAGTTTGATTTTTTTTATGTCGGGCAGAACATTTTTGTACATATCCAAATTTAGTCATTCGGTTTGATGATGCATGGTTGGCAAAGAATTCACTTCATCCATTTCAAAATGACCTTTATATAATAGTTTTTATTTGATGATTCTTATTACATGGGGTTGCTGCTATACATCCCGATAGCTATCGGGACCAGCACACACAAAGCCCATGTGGACGCTTTCTTTTATTGAGAGATTATTGGAGAATCCCCGCCGGAAATGAAATAAAATAAATTTGATATGGACAAAACAAAAACTTGCGAAGGCGGGAGGTAAGTGAAACATCAAACCCTCATTTATCTCTTGCTTTCAAAAGAAAAAAAATTAAAAGATATGATCCTTCTCTAATGGCCTATATACATAGGACCCAATGTTAGCGGTTCGGGCTTTTTTCAGTGAATCTTTTATTTAAGATTGTTAATTGAATTTGTCAAATGGTAGCATATTAATTCAGGATTTGTCTTATCAGGTTCATTTGAGTACTTAAACGAAAATTGCTCCAACAGTTTTATAGAACTCTGATTATCTCTATGAATGAATGCTTCAATTTTTTGAACTTTAATTGTATTGAATGCATAATCAATAACTTTTTCTGCAGCTTCCCTCATTATTCCTTGTCCTTGAAAGTTTGTTAAAAGTTCATAACCAATTTCACACTTGCCATTTTCATCTGAAAAGCCAAAAAGACAAATTGTTCCAACCGGTATGTTTCTGTCACCCAAAGTTATTGCCCAATATAGGGAGTCATTTTTATTAATGTTCTCATTAACCTTATTTATAAAATTCCTTGCATCATCAATAGTATTGCTTACCTGTCTGTCAAGATATTTATTTATTTCACTGTCAGAACGCAAAGTGAAAATTTCTTGTTCGTCATTAACTACTAGTTGTCTGAGAGTAAGCCGTACAGTTGTCAAAATTGGAAAAGGCGTAAAAGTTCTATTTAACATTCTGTCGTATTTGGTTTGTCAGGATTTACAACCATGATAGCCTGACCGCTAACAATTGTATTTCAGCTAAAATACGCTACTTAATAATTCAAACAATTTTATTGCCTCATTTAGTTGTAGCTATTTATAAAAAAATACTCTACCGTGGGGAGTAGCGTAAATACAACCCGCCTTCATGCAGGCAGGTTTTCTATTCTTTCATTCCTTTTCCCTTTTCTTAATATCTTTCCTAAAAAAATAAATAGATTGATGGTGCAATAAATATTTTACAACATGTCAGAAAATTTCACCACTGTTCCCTGGGCTTTCAATACAAATATCTATGAAGTAAACCTGCGGCAATACACTGAAGAAGGAACCATCAATGCTTTTGCAGCTCATCTGCCGAGGTTAAAAGATATGGGTGTAAAAACACTTTGGTTTATGCCGCTGCAACCCGTGGGTAAACTAAATAGAAAAGGCACACTCGGTAGTTATTATTCTATCAGCGATTATATTTCTAT
>JANOJO010000491.1:0-3842 GCA_031418795.1 Bacteroidota bacterium
TGGGAAGGTTTTATTCCCAATTTTAAATTGGGCGAAGTTTACAAGTATCATATCATTGGTTATAAAAAAAGAGAACAGGATAAAGGAGATCCCTTTGCCAATTTTTGGGAAAAGCGTCCGCTTACTGCAAGCATTACCTGGGATATGCATTATGACTGGCAGGATGAAGAGTGGATGAAGAAAAGAAAAAAACACAATTCATTGGATGCACCCTGGAGTGTTTATGAAGTACATCTTACCAGTTGGATGCGGCCCGATAAAAATGATGAAGAAACTTATAGTACTTACGATCAGATTACTGAAAGATTAGTGCCTTATGTAAAAGAATTGGGATTTACTCATGTAGAATTTATGCCGGTAATGGAGCATCCTTTTGATGGAAGCTGGGGTTATCAGTGCACAGGATTTTTTGCTGCCACATCCCGCTTTGGCGATCCGCAGGGGTTGATGCGGATGATTGATGCTTTTCATAAAGAAGGTATTGGTGTGATACTCGATTGGGTGCCTTCGCATTTTCCGTATGATGCGCATGGGCTTTTTATGTTTGATGGCACACAAACTTATGAGTATGCAGATATGCAAAAAGGATTTCATCCTGATTGGAACAGTTATATTTTTAATTATAAAAGGGGAGAGGTAAAATCTTTTTTAATCAGCAGCGCCAGGTATTGGTTTGATCTTTTTCATATTGATGGTATCAGGGTTGATGCTGTTTCTTCCATGCTCAAATTAAATTATTCGAGAAAAGAAGGGCAGTGGGAACCTAATGAACATGGAGGTGATGGCAACCTGGAAGCCATTTCATTTATAAAAGATTTAAACCAAACAATATTCCGCGATTTTCCGGATGTGCAGATGATTGCTGAAGAAGCAACTGACTGGCCGGGAGTTTCAAAACCTACAACAAGTGATGGATTAGGTTTTGGAATGAAATGGATGATGGGATGGATGCATGATACGCTGGATTATTTTAAGATGGATCATCTGTTCCGCCAGTTTCACCAGGATAAATTTTCTTTCAGCATGGTGTATTATTATGATGAAAATTTTATGCTTCCGTTCAGTCATGATGAAGTAGTGCACGGCAAAAGCCCGATGCTGTATAAAATGCCCGGCGATGAATGGCAAAAATTTGCAAACATGCGGCTTTTATTTACATACATGTGGACTCATCCCGGCGCCAAACTTTTATTTATGGGTTGCGAGTTTGGCCAAACCACGGAATGGAATTATAAAAGTGAATTGGACTGGCATTTGTTACAATTCGAACCACACCGTTTACTAAAAGATTGCCTGAGAGATTTGAATAAATTATTAAAAGTCGAACCAGCCTTGTACCAAAACCAATTCAATATTCATGGATTTGAATGGGTGGACCTTAATCGCCGGGCAGAATCTGTAGTTTGTTACAAAAGAAAGGGCAAGAAAATTGAAGATGATGTATTAATTGTTCTTAACATGACACCAGTAGTCCGCGATAATTGGGAGATATACGTTCATAACAAGGAATTTACGAAGGAAATATTCAATTCTGATGCAACAAAATATTCGGGCACTGGCAACGTTTATAATACTGATATCAAAAGCGAATTGGTTGATAAAAATCAAAAACTATATAAGCTTACTGTAAATCTGCCGCCCCTGGGTGCGATTATCTTAAAATGAATTTAATTTAGTTTCCCCTTTGTATTGAAAAATAAGAGGTTAAAGGTTATGATTTACCAGATTAAGAAATTATTTTTGAGCTATACCCTGATTGTATTTAATCCTAAATTTTTACCTATGAAGTCTAATTTACTCCTCCTTACATTTTTAATTTTCGCCTCCGCTGCGTTTTCTCAAACAGACAGTGCAGATTTTTTTTACCAAAAAGCATTAAAAGAAAAAGAAACCGGGAGAAAACTTGAGGTTTGGAAAAATCTTGACAAGGCTTACAAGTATAATCCGAATGATAAATTAATTGTTTCTGAACTTGCTGCCATCCTTCTTGATTTAAGAAAATATGGCCAGGCAAAAGAAATGTTTCAGAAACAAGAGCAGATGGGCGACAACTCTGCCACACTTTATAAGCAAATTCTTAATCTTTCATTTAATACAAAACAATTTGATGAAGCCTTAGTGTATGCTGAAAAATTGAAGAAGGCAGATCCAGCAGAAAAGATAAATTTCTATTTAGGTAAAATACATTACGACCGTGATAACTATGGTGAAGCCATCAAATATCTTCAGGCTGCAGAAATTGATGATCCCAAAAATGCTGAAATGCCTTACCTCATTGCACGCAGCTATGCCGATATGATGAATTATAAATTAAGTATTCCCTATTTTGAAAAAGCGGTGACAATAGACCCTGCAAAAAGTAACTGGATTTATGAAATGGGTCTTATATGTTATGCCATGCATGCTGATAAAGATGCATTAAAATACATGTTGCTGGCAGCAGAAAGAGGATATAAAAAAGATAATGACTTTCTTGAAAATTTGGGAATTGCTTACCTGAATGTTGGCAACTTAGATGAAGGAGTGAAAATGCTGAAAGAGATTCTGATAAAAAAACCAAGCGACCTGAATATTCTTAACATGGTGGCAGAAGCCTATTATTATACAGGAAAATTTCAGGAAGCAATCGATTACTGGGATCAGGTACTTACTTATGACAAAACAAACTGGCAGTCATTATACATGATAGGTATGAGCTATCAGAAAAAAGGAGAGAAGGATAAAGGCATTGCACTTTGTGACAAAGCCATTGAAATGGACCCAAGCCTGGCTATGTACAAACAAAAGAAAATGATGGCTGGACTTTAATAAAAGAAATTTGCAATAGGCAATAAACAATTGACAATATGCAACTGGCTCCGTTGATACGGAGCCGGTTTTTTTTTGTTTTTTTTACATCCTCTCCGGTACCCTAATCCCCAACAACCCCAATGCCGATGCAATTACATTCGCTGTCAGTTCACTAATCTGCAACCGAAGTTGTTTTTTTTCTTCACTCTCTGCATTCATCACAGATAGTTCGGTGTAAAAAGAATTAAATGTTTTTGCAACTTCAAAAGCATAAATAGCCAGCACAGAAGGATTGTGTTCTGCTGCTGCCTGTTCAACAATTGAAGAATATTTTTCAAGCTTAACTAATAATGTCTTCTCGGGTTGCAAAAGTCTCGTAGCTCTCAGCTCATCACTTGCAGCTTTCGCTTTACCCGCAGCTTTTTCTTTTCTTAAAATTGATTTTATTCTTGCATGTGTGTATTGTACAAACGGCCCGGTAAATCCGTGAAAGTCTATTGACTCTTCCGGGATAAATATCATTCTCTTTTTAGGATCTACACGAAGCAAAAAGAATTTTAATGCTCCCAACGCAATGGTATCATAGAGTTCTTTCAATTCATCGTCTGTAAAATCTTTTACTTTTCCCAACTCCTCTGTTTTTTGCCTGGCAACATTTACCATTTCTTCTATCATATCATCGGCATCCACTACGGTTCCTTCACGGCTTTTCATTCTGCCGCTGGGCAGTTCTACCATGCCATAACTTAAATGATAAATTCCACCGGCATATGGCTTATCTAATTTTTGTAAAATAAGTTTAAGCACTTTCATATGATAGTTCTGTTCATCTGCTATCACATAAATGCTTTCGTCATATTTAAAATCTTCGTATTTCTCTTCTGCCAACCCCAAATCCTGTGTGATATAAACAGAAGTACCATCTTTTCTTAAGACCAGTTTTTCATCCAATCCTTCATCCGTTAAGTCAATCCAGACACTACCATCTTCTTTTTTAAAGAATACACCTTGCTTTAATCCTTCTTCCACATCTTTTTTCCCGAGTAAATAGG
>JANOJO010000492.1:0-1967 GCA_031418795.1 Bacteroidota bacterium
TACTTTCGTTTATACAAACAGCAACCAACAAAGCCCGGCTGAAGCAGGCGGGGAAATTATTTGTGCTGATCGTGGATAAAGTAAAAAAGATGGAAGAACTGCATGGCTTTCTTGAAAACATGCATGGGTTTTGTTTTAAAAAAGACGATGTTAATGTTGTTAAGTGATTATACCAAGTAAAGCCGGTTCATCTCCCACTTTTTTATCCGGCAAAAAGTTCTAATTTTATCCAACAAAATCTAACTATGAGAATCTATCCAATTCCTTTAATTACCGGGCTGCTCCTGTGTACATTTTTTTCTTTTTCTCAAAAAGATACTTCGTTTGCACTTAAACTCCGGAGCGGAAGTTTTACTCCTGCAAAAAATTTTACAATTGAAGAAGCCAGCCGCATTGGCTTAGGATTAGAAAAAGTAAATGGAAAATCTTTTGCATATATCCAGTTTGAAAAAATACCAACTGATGTACAAAAGCAACAACTGAAGCAGGCAGGAATAGAATTGCTTGAATACCTTCCGGAGAAAACTTATTCAATTGCATTTCTCCCCAATGCAAATTTTTCTGCATTGCAATCTGCAGGAGCCAGATCTATTTTTACATTATCGCCACAACAAAAAATGCACCCGGCCCTGGCAAAAGGTATTTATCCTTCCTGGGCTGTAAGAACAGCCGGCATAGTGGATCTATGGATTAGTTTTCCCAAACCAATTTCTTTTGAAGAAATAAAAACCTTACTGAATGAAAAAAATATTTCCATCATCACAACAAATTACAAGCAGTACCATGTAATTGGAATAAAAATTTCAAAAGACAGAATGAATGAACTGGCAGCTTTTCCTTTTATTGAATACATGGAGCCTGCACCGCATGGCGATCAGTTGCTGAATCATATATCAAAAAATAATTCAAGAGGAAATATTTTACAGGCTTCGGGTGCTGTTGGTGGTTATGCATTGAAAGGTGAAAATGTAACAGCAGGCATCGGCGATGATGCAGACCCGCAATATCATGTTGATTTTACAGGAAGAATTATTGACTTTGGGCCTGCGGGTTATAATTATCATGGTACGCATGTTCACGGTACTGTAGGTGGCGCCGGTATTCGTGATGAATTAGTGACTGGTTATGCACCCAAGGCAAGAATTATTACACAATATCTTTCTGGTATTATCACCAATACTCCCATTTATGTTTCTGACTATGGCATGGTGGTTACCAATAATTCGTATGGCGATGTTGTTGGCGATTGTTCTTATATGGGTTTTTATGATTTGCAAAGCCGCATTCTTGATCTGCAGGCGGTCAGTTACCCAAACTTGCAACATGTGTTTGCAGCAGGAAATGATGGAGCCAAGACCTGCTCACCTTACCCGGCAGGTTTCAGAACAGTGCTGAGTGGTTATCAGTCTGCAAAAAATATTTTAACTGTTGGCGCATCGCAGCGGAATGGAAATATTGCATCTTTTTCCAGCCGGGGGCCTGTGCATGATGGAAGAACAAAACCTGAAATAACAACAGATGGAAATTTTACTTACTCCACAATTCCTGATGATGGGTATGGAACAAATAATGGCACCAGTATGGCGGCGCCTGGTGTTACCGGCGGGCTTGTTTTATTATACCAGCGATATAAACAAATGAATGGTGAAGTAAATCCGAAAAGTGGTTTGATTAAGGCATTGCTTTGCAACGGAGGAACTGATTTTGGAAATACCGGCCCAGATTTTATTAATGGATTTGGCGTAATGAACCTAAACCGTTCTATAAAAATGCTGAATAGTACCAGTTATTTTATTTCTTCTGTAAGTAATGGTGGTAATAATGCACATAATATTACGGTACCCGCAGGCACTGCACAATTAAAAGTATTGTTGTACTGGAACGATCCGGCTGCGCCTGTGCTGTCATCTCCCACACTGATAAATGATCTGGATTTGGAAGTTACCACTCCGGCACCTGTATTGGTG
>JANOJO010000493.1:0-9124 GCA_031418795.1 Bacteroidota bacterium
GATTTAGTTTATGGCGTTTGCCTTAAATACCTGAAAGATCCCGAATCATCCCGTGATGCTGTGATGCAGATTTTTGAAGAGCTGGTGGTCAAACTAAAAAAACATAATGTGGAAAATTTTCGGGCATGGTTGCATCAGGTAGCAAAAAACCATTGCCTGATGCAACTGCGAACACCAAGAAATTTAAAAACTGTTGAACTACCTGCTTCGCTTATGCAAACAGAGGAAAATGTGCATCTGAATGGTGTGCTGGAAAAAGAAGAAAATTTTGGCAGACTTGAAAAATGCCTCGGCACATTATCAAAGGATCAGGAACAAATGATAAAACTATTTTACCTTGAAGCAAAATCTTACAACGAAATAGTGAGCATCACCGGACAGGATTGGAACTCGGTAAGAAGTTTGATTCAAAACGGAAGAAGGAATTTGAAAATTTGTATGGAGAGAGAAGTCGGGAGTCAGGAGTCGGGAGTCGGGAGTCGAAAGTAGAGAGTTATGAGTTTGGAGATGGAATTTGGTCCCGATAGCTATCGGGATGGAATTTATTTAAAAAGATGTCAGAAGACAATAACATAAAAAACTATTCAGTCGCCGATATTGAAAAATACTGGAAGGGGCAACTAAGCAACAGCGAGTCTCATGCTTTGGAAAAAGCAGCTATGGAAGATCCTTTTCTTGCCGATGCAATGGAGGGTTATAAAAATTCTTTGTCGCCGGAAGTGGAAATTGGTTTGTTGAAAGAAAAACTTACTCATAGAATTTCTTCTACCACAAAAATTGTTTCCATCCGTAAAAAAAACTTTAACTGGCTGAAAGTGGCTGCTGCAATTGTTATTATCGGCGGACTTGGCATACTGGCACAACAGGTTTTTTTAAATAAAAAAGAAAATGAACTGGCAGGATTGGATAAAAATGTAAAGCAAGCTGAAGCAATTTCTCCCAAAACTGAACTACCTGTAAAAAGCGATAGTATTAAAATGGCTGTTGAAAGTAAAGACCGACCGGTTGAAAAAATTAGTGTAGCGACTGATAATGATGGCAGAACTGATAAAGCAGTTCAGTTGTTTTCAGATACTGTAAAATCAAAGACTTTATTATTTAAACCAGAAATTAATAAATTAGATGAGGCTGTTGTTCTATCTGCGCCATCAAAGGAAATAGCTGATGAGAAAAAAACAAACAATGCTTTGGCAAGATCATCGAAGGACAATGAAGTAGTCTCAGGTAATAATAAGCTTGAAGATTTTTCAAAACAAAAAAGCCAGCAAGCAGGAGCAGTCTCTAAAAAGAATGCAGATTTTATTTCTTTAAATAACAGGTACAATTATAAAGTTGTGGATGCACAAAATAACCCGGTGCCATTTGCCAACGTATCTAATATGCGGGATAATGTGGGCACCTATACAGATATAAAAGGTATGTTCAATCTTATTTCCAGCGACAGTGTTATGGATGTACAAATAAAATCGCTGGGTTATAATTCCAGAAACTACAGGCTGATACCTGCAAGAACAATTGATAATTTAATTTTGGAAGAAGATGCAAATGCAAGAACTCAAATATTGGCCAGCAACAGAAAAGTAGTAAGCAACCGTACCCGTGAAGAAACCGCCGAGCTGGAAGAACCCGAAGTGGGATGGGATAATTATAATACTTATGTAGCAAATAATATTATTTTACCTGACATTTTACCCATAAAAAAATCCGGCTCAGAAGTGGAACTTAGTTTCCAGGTGGATAAAAATGGGTACCCTGTAAATATCAAAGTTACCAAATCATCAAGCTGCAAAGAATGTGATGATGCAGCAGTGCGGGTACTTAAAGATGGCCCTAAGTGGTCGAGAAAAGGAAAAAAATCAAAGACAAAAGTTTCTATTGCAGTGGATAAATAGGTTGAAAAAGATGATAACTAACAGATGACAGATAATAGTTCTGACAATCAAAGTTTCATTTCTACTTTCTACAAGTATTATATACTAATTATTATTCCTGCAGATAATAATTTTACCTGGTGCAGTTCTCTTCAACATTAAACAATTAAACAATTAAACAATTAAAAAATTATCATCTGTCATCTGTTAGTTAGCATTTAATCTCTTACCTTTGACCTCCTAAAACTATTTATACGATGAAAAAATTATTAATCAGCGCATTTGCTTTACTTACAATTTGTACAACAGATGCACAACAATTAACTACACCACAGCCCAGCCCGACAGCAAACATCAAGCAAAATTTTGCTTTGTCATCTATTGAAATTTCTTACTCCCGCCCGGGTATAAAGGGCCGGAAAGTTTTTGGAGATCTTGTTCCTTACGGAAAAGTATGGAGAACCGGAGCCAACAATGCAACTACAATTACCTTTGGCGAAGAAGTAATGATTGGTGGTACAAAAGTACCCGCAGGCAAATATGGTTTGCTTACAATTCCCGGTGAAAATGAATGGATTATTATTATTTCAAAACAAACTAATGTAAGCAGTCCCGCAGATTACAAGCAGGATCAGGATTTAGTAAGAGTAAATGCAGCAGTTGCATCACTCCCTTTTTCTGTTGAAACATTTACCATCGGTATTGATGATATAAAAAGCAATAGTTGCTCTATCGGATTTCTTTGGGATAATGTTTATGTTGGCTTACTTGTTACTGCAGAAGTAGAAAGCAAAGTAATGAAACAGATAGCCGATGCAATGGAAAAAGATAACAAACCATACTTTAATGCAGCCATGTATTATATGGATAATGGCAAAGACCTGAACAAAGCTCTTGAATGGCTTACAAAAGCAGAAGCTATGAACGCTGATGCTTTTTGGGTAGTACACCAAAAAGCAAATTGCCTGGCGAAGCTTGGTAAAAAACAAGAAGCAATTGCAGCAGCAAATAAATCTATTGAGATGGCTAAAAAAGCAAAGAATGATGATTATGTTGCCCTGAATGAAAAATTACTTGCAACATTGAAATAAGATTTAATAAATAATTTTATGGAGAAGCCCTGCTACACAGCGGGGTTTCTTTTTTTAGTAAAAAACGGTGTGATGAGTAATGTAAACAGAATGACACCAAATGCGCCGATTGGATTTAACCAGAGAAAACCTAACCCGATAATTTTTAATTTAGCCGGAATGTAAATTGCAAAAATCATTAACTGTGTTATTAATGTTGCATAAAATACAACCGTGCCGTTATTAATTTTTTTAAAAAAGAAAGCAACCAGAAACACGCCGAGTATAGAACCATAAAAAAGCGAGCCCAGTTCATTCACCGTTTCAATTAAACTATTGCCCATATTATGCGCATACATGGCAATGATGATACAGAAAATGCCCCAGGCAAGTGTGTACCATTTTGACGTGTGATAATCTTTTTTCTCAGTGCTTTCCTTTTTTGAAAACCGTTTATGAAAATCTATCATGGTACTGGAAGCAAGAGAATTAATAGCAGCTGCAATGCTGCCCCATGATGCAAGAAAAATAATTGCAATCAGCAATCCCACCAATCCTGCAGGGAGATTATCAACTACAAAGCGAAGGAAAATATAGTTGGTGTCATTATCATCACCGCCCACTGCTTTTGTCTTCATCCATGATTTTACTTTTACACGCAAACTATCCGATTGTTTCTGCAATCTTTTTAATTCAACAGCCTTTGTATTTTTTATTTCCGTTGTTTCAGCATTTGCAAATGCTGCCACCACTGTTTTCTTTTGCCCGGACAAATCATCGTATTGTTTTTGTACGACAAGCAATGAATCTTTATAAACAGAATTTTCAACTTTTGTTACCTGGCTTTGATTAAAAAAAAGTGGAGCATTATTGAATTGGTAAAAAGTAAAAACCAAAGCGCCAATTAATAAAATTGCAAACTGCATGGGTACTTTCACCAATCCATTCATGAGCAACCCCATCCTGCTTTCTTTCAAAGATTTTGCTGTCAGGTATCTGCCCACCTGGCTCTGATCGGTTCCGAAATAAGAAAGAGCAAGAAAAAATCCGCCAATAACACCACTCCATATATTATACTTATCGCCCCAGTCAAAACCATTTCCCTTTTCAAACCCCGTTGTTATTACATTCAGCTTTCCCATTTTTCCACTCACCTGCAGCGCATCAATAAAACCAACTCCTTCGGGCAGCATGTGCACTACCATATATGCAGCTAAAAACATTCCGGTGAAAATAATAATGAGTTGCAACTGCTGCGTATAAGCAACAGCTTTAGCGCCGCCGCTGATTGTATAAATAATTAATAAACCACCCATGAATAAATTAGTCCAGTAAATATTCCATCCTAATAAAGATGATAGAATAAGAGACGGAGCAAATACACTGATGCCGGTAGATACACCACGCTGTAATAAAAATAAAAAGGACGTGAGTGATCTTGTTTTTCCGTCAAACCTGTTTTCTAAAAATTCATACGCTGTATAAACTTTCAGTCTGCTGAAAATAGGAACAAAAAAAATACAGATAACAACCATTGCCAATGGCAAACCGAAATAATATTGCACAAACCTCATTCCATCCGTATAAGCCTGGCCCGGCGCTGCCAAAAAAGTAATAGCACTTGCCTGAGTACCCATGATGCTTAACAGAATTAATCCCCAGGGCAGGCTTCGGTTTGCCAATAGATAACCTTCCAGGTTGTGTGAAGTACGGCTTTTATAAAGTCCGTAAGCAATAATGCCGGTTAAAGTAATAGCAAGTATTATCCAGTCTAAAGAAGTCATGAAAAGGTTTTGGTAAAAATGCTAAACAAAATAATAAGCAACACAAGAAAAGCAATTAATAAAATATACCAGTGATTCCAGGATTTGAAAAAAGGAACCTTATCGTTAGCATTATTCATTTTGTATATTTTAAATATAATATTCAATATTCAATGCTCAATGTTCAACTGCAAACTATCTTAAAATGAAAATTGAACATTGATAGTTGAGCATTGTCCGAAGGACTCCTTCGGAGAGCATTTATCTTCTTTTCAAAAAGACTGATGCAATCATGCCAATGGCTAATCCAATAAGCAAACCAATGGATACCCGCTTAATAAGAAATCCTAATGCCAGGCCAAGTATAATTGAAATTACTAATGCTATATCTCCTCTTCCTTTATTTGTTTGTGTACTCATAATTATTTTCAAATTCTCAGACTCTTCGAAAGCCCCTCTCCACGTCATTGCGAGCAAAGCGAAGCAAGAGAGGGGTTGTCCAAAGGACTCCTTCGGAGGGGGTGAGGTTCTTTAAAAAGCTTTCTTCCTGTTCAATGCAATCAGATTTGCCAGCAACCTGAATGCACCCGGCACACCCGCAGGCAACTCCCTGAAAAATACAAGACCTGTGTATGTAAAATATCCCCGGCCATATTTTGCCACCAGCAAACTTCCATCGTCCGGATTTTCACCAGGATCATTCATAGAAATTAATTTTTCAAATTTACCAGTAGAATCGGTACCATGATAAATACTGCGCTCCTGTATCCATCCTTTAAAATCATCATCGTTTATTTTATTGGGAAAATTAAATACAGGATGCTCAGGTTTTAAAATTGTCACCACTGCATTTTCATCTGTTATTCTGTTACGGTTTATAACAAAAGGATATGGGCCAATCTTTGCTCTTACTCCACCCAAAAAATTATTTGTATTGTATTGTACAATTAAATTGCCACCCTGCTCCACATACTTCATCAGCTTGTCATAATAATTGTTCATCCAGTCGTTGGTATTGTATGCCCGTACGCCGGTAATGATGGCATCAAACTTACTCAAATCATTTTTTGAGAGTTCTTTTAGTGAAAGCATATTCACATCATAGCCCATTTGCTCCAGCGCTTCAGGCACTTTATCCCCGGCGCCAACTATGTAGCCGATTTTTTTGCCATAGATTTTTACATCAACTTTTTTAACCGTTAACAAGGCTTCTTTAAAATAATTTAAAGAAGGAATATGATCATGGTTTACTGTTTTTAAAATATTGCCTCCTTTACCAACATCCGGTGAAATATTTATTTTATAAACTTTAGGTTCTAACTCATCGCTTAATAAAGTGCCGGTATAATATTGTTTTTTCTGCATGGCAAATCCACCAAATAATCTTGTCAGCGTATCTGCACTTGCAGTAAAAGACTGAGATACTAATGCAGCAGATGGAATATCAAATTTTTTATTTGCAGTAAAAGAAATTTCCACGGTTTTATCTTTTTCTCTTTTGATAAAAACAGGATCAAATTCTTTAAAAGAAATTACAGGAACAATTACAAGCGGCCAATAAACTTCCCCCCTCACCGGGTCTGTGAATTTATACTTCACCGGTTTTGTATAATTAATATCCATTCCTTCAATATTCAAAATCAGATTTACTAAATAAGAAGGCTGCACATCCGGTATTCCAATTTTTGTTTGATCGCTTACATTAAAATATCCTTCTGCCATTTTAGTTTCCAGCCAGTAGGGCTGAGTTATTGGTTTAGCAGCGGGCACAAAAAATGTTTTGGCAAAATTCACATTCCTGTTTTTTACCAAAGCCATATTCATAGATGAATCAAATCCGTCAACTGTGAATCCTTTCAAAACTGCATTTACACCAAGCCTGTTATTGAATTGAAAATTGAAACGGATAGAATCAGTTTGTACTGCATATTGCTCCTGTGTAAAAACATCTAACCACAAACCACTGCACTGGGCTATTAATTCTCTTGTTTCATCCATTTTTTTATTTCGCCAATAACCAGATGGCAATGCCTGCAAAGCCTTATACAATTCCACCAAACTCTTTACTGATTTTTCAGGATGCAAAAAATCAAATGAAGCAGCAATATTGTTTGCCATTGTTTCAATTGCACTGGCCCCATTAATTTTATTCCAACTTAGATCCACTCCATCCATTAAATCATTTTTTGGCTGATCCCCTTTGGTAGCTGTAAAATACTCCAGCGCCTCTCCCCTGCCTGCTGGAACACCAAAGCCCTGGCTCTTGTGCTGGCTTCTGCTTTCGGCTGCTATTTCTCCATAACTTTTTCCAAGCAATGGATTGTATCCACCCACATCCGTTTTATACTGATCTTCACGCTGTGTATTAGTGCCGCCAAAATTAAATGTGTTCCAGAGAACTCTTTTTACCTGCCAGGTTTGTAAATATTTTAGTTGATCAATAAATTTTGTTGGGTCAGCAGCAGCTACAAATGCTTCATTGGCTAAAATGGCTGATGCAGTGTGATGACCATGACCGCCTTCGCCGGAAGTTGGAAAACGGGTAATAATTACATCGGGCTGAAATTTTCTTATCACCCAAACCACATCACCCAATATTTTTTCTTTATCCCATTTTGTAAAAGTTTCTTCGGGGCTTTTTGAATAACCAAAATCAAATGCCCTTGTAAAGAACTGTTCACCGCCATCAATTCTTCTTGCAGACAAAAGTTCCTGTGTTCTTATTAAACCCAATTCTATTCCCTGTTCATTACCAATTAAATTTTGCCCGCCATCACCTCTTGTTACAGATAAGTAACCAGCACGGTACAGTTTGTCTTTTGATAAATAAGCAATCAACCTTGTGTTCTCATCATCAGGATGTGCTGCCACATACAAAACAGAACCCAGCACATTTAATTTTTTTATAGCCTGGTACATTTCGGCAGAAGTCCAGTTTGAGGGTTGTTGTGCTAAGATAGAAAAAGAGAAAAGGAGAGAAAGTGAGAAAAGGTTTATTTTTTTCATGAAAACAAATTAATGGTTCTTTGGCATATTTAGTGGAATTATTGAACCACATAGGCACATAGAAACATAGAGCTTCACATAGAAAACAAAATAAATTTCTATGTGTGTATTTTCTATGTGCCTTATGTGACTATGTGGTTCAAATGTAAAATCAGTATTGTTCATGTCTGCAATTTTTGACGAAACACCAAATTTAATAAACGAAAATAGCTGTTGAGTTTTAAAAAGTCTGCTAAATTCTATAAACGGTCTCATTGTCCAATAAAAAACACCGCATTACAAAACATCAGCTTTCCATTTTCCCAAAAATTGCGAAACAATAAATTGTCTGCAAAATAAACCACAGCGCCTTGACCCATATTCTGCACACCAAATACTAATCCGTCTTTCAGTTTGTCTTTTAGTTTGCTGCCAACAAAGCCCGACACCTGGTTTTCTTTTTTTATTACGCCAACATTCCAACCGCCTTCTTTTATAAACTCATACATGGCATCATCCTGCTTCAATGTATAATAGTAATTGGGATAACCAAATGCAAGCGGATGTGTATTATCCAACTCCACTTTAAAAATAGAACCGGGTGTGTTTGCTGATAAAAAATCCCGTTCCCTGTCTTCATAAGTTTGTATGGCGGCATAAGTATCTTTTTTACCACCGCTGTCATCAGCTTTTTTTGCTTTTATACTCCAGTCGGTTTTGGATAGTTGAGATACGGCTCCTTCCAATGCCACCAATCTTCCACCTTTATTAATCCAGTCTTTCAACTGATCTGCCGTAGGTTTTTCATTAAGAAAACGATAATTGCCCGAAGGCATAACGAGTACATCAAAATCATTCCAGCTTATTCTTGCAAAATCATTTGCATTTACAAGTGTCAATGGGTAATCAAGTGTCCGTTCAAAGAAATGCCAAACCTCACCCGCAGCATTTGAACCCACACCTTCGCCGGTAAGTAATGCCACCCGTGGCGCTTTTAACGGATGAACTTTATTACTTCCAAAATCAAAACCCTTGTCAACAAACCCGGTTGTGATCGTATTTGCTTTTATATTATTCGCATTGCAAATATTATTTACAATGGTTGAAAGTGAATTACTGAATTTTTCATTTCCTTTTTTAATAATTATTAATGAGCCTCTTTCAAATTGCTGACCGTTTACTTCAAATGCTGTTTCACTAAACCGGACTTTTACACCCTTCTGAAAAAATTGTCCCAATGCTTTTGCACTCTGCACTCCCTGCCAGCGGAGTACGTATCCATAAGCATCTGCAACATTATTGGTAATTGCTGTACTCTTATTGTCTTCGCCAAATCCAATTTTGTCTTTTGATGCATATGTTTCATGGTAATAAACATAAGTAAGCGACCAGGCGGTAATATCGTATGTGGCAGAATCAACCAGTTTAGTACGTG
>JANOJO010000494.1:0-3342 GCA_031418795.1 Bacteroidota bacterium
CCCATTGATTTTTTTCTGTTATTGGATTACCGGGATTTGAATAAGCATCAGTCGTATTTCTTTCCATCAGTTTTTCTATTTCACCGGTTGTTGGATTGTATCTGTTTGTTTGTGTTGTTTGTTTTCCGGTAAGCCCTTCAGTTACCAATGCAAGAGTGGCATTGCCCCATGCGGTACCACGGTAACGCATTTTTGTTTTAAACAATTCTTTGGGCGAAGCAGTAAATGGAGCACTGATTGCATAAACTGCATCACGGTAATCTGCTTTGTTTTTTATAAGGCCACTGTCAAGAGCTTCGCACCAAACAAGAGTGGCTGCTTCGTCATCACGCCAGTCAAAACTGCGGGGTACAAGCTGTACATTATCATTTCCACCAGGCGCAGTTTCTGATGTTGGCAAATCAGCAATTTGTTTTACCAGTTTGCCATTAATATCTGTAATGACTACGGTGGATGGAAATCCATTAGCAGGAACTAAATAGGAAAAAGGTTTTTTCAAAGTACGCAGCATCATATATTTTTTATCGGGAGAGATACTGATGTTGCTGTAAATAGCAGGCTGTCCGATTTTTGTTTCTGTACCATTTATATTTTTTACTAATTGAGATGTGGCATAAAAACTAAACAGTTCTTCATCGTGAGGATTTTTTATCATATCCTGAAAAGTAGGTCGTGGCGATGCCTTACCATAATTTTCCTGAGTAGTTGGTCCTTTGGGCATAAGAGGTTTTGGTGGAGCAGCAGTTGCAGGTTTTAATGTTACACGATAAATAAGTGTATTATCATCAACCCACTGGTAGCTTGCACCTGCCAGTATATTAAGTACACCCTTATTTACTTTCATGGCTTTTTGCGAAGCCATATCTATTACATAAAGATCTACATGGTCAGAGGTTGTATTTGTGAAAGCAATTTTTTTATCATTCGGACTCCAGTTTATGTTTCCACCAAACAAAGGAGTTGGCAAACCTGTTATTTTAAATTCTTTTCCAGTAGCAATATTTTTCAAATAAAGGTTGTTGATATAATTTCCGCGGCTCGGTGCAAAATTGTTCGGGTTGATGCGAAGGCCGGCAATGCGCAGTTCTGGTCTTGCCAGTTCTTCTACCGATGGGTAACTGCTGCTTTCTGTAAATAACATCCATGCACCTTTATCATCAATACTTACATTGGGAGTTGGTTTTGCCAGCAGCATATCAGCAATATCTTTTGGCGGCAGTTTGTATCCGGCATCTGTTTGTGCAAGCGAAGTATTTGCAGCAATCAATAAAAAAATAAAAAACGGAATGCAGGCAAGCTTTCTCATAACAGTAAATTTTGTTTGAAGTTAGGAAACCTTTGTTATAAATAGTTTCAGCTAATAAACTGCTACTGCAACACCCGTGTCGTAAACTTTCTAAAACCCCGGATGAAATAGTGTTAATAAAAATTTGTATTATTAAACATAGTTAAGGATATTTGCTTTTCAATGAAACAAATAACAAACAAATACTGGTGGTGGCATACTAGCTCATAAGGGGTCTGTTGTGTTATTACTATGTTCGTTTAAACATATTCAACGCCCCGGATTTTTCGGGGTTTTTTTATGCTCCCTCCGTAACTTCAGCGAAGGAGGGTATGTACTGGAACGGAGAAAGGATCATCTTTAATGAATTTTAAATTCCCCTTTAGGGGATAGGGGTTTATGAAAAAAATTGAAATACATACCACCTGCAAACAGATACTTGCTGATGTGTTTACACCCGTAAGCATTTACCTGCGGTTAAGAGACAGGTTTCGTGATACTGTATTAATGGAAAGCACAGACCATCACGCAGCCGAAAACAGTTATTCTTTTATTTGTGTAAATGCAATCGGCGGCATTGAAATTACTGACAATACAAAACTGGAATTCAAATTACCGGGTCAGAAACCTGAAAAGATGGATATAAAAAATCCAGGCGATGTGCCGCAACTGCTCTGGGATTTTATGAACAGGTTTGATATTATTAAAACAGAACAAAAGGAAACAAAATTTGCACAGGGATTATTTGGTTATACATCTTATGATGCAGTTCAGTTTTTTGAAACTGCTCAACTCGGGACTCAAAACTCTGAACTCCCGACTCCGGACTCCCAACTCACCCTCACCCTCCCCCTCATCCGCTACCGTCTCTATCAATACATCATTGCATTCAATCATTATAAAGATGAACTTTTTATTCTGGAGAATAATATAAAAGGGATTGACAGTGAAATTGATTTGGTGGAATCGCTTATACGCCACAAAGATGTTCCTGTTTATCCATTTAAAACCGTTGGTGATGAAAAAGCAAATATGAGTGATGCAGATTATATGGAAATTGTGAAAAAAGGGATAGCCAGTTGCCACCGCGGCGATGTATTTCAGATCGTATTGAGCAGGCGTTATCAAAAAGCATTTACCGGTGATGAATTTAATGTTTACCGGGCATTGCGCAGTATCAATCCTTCTCCATATTTATTTTTCTTTGATTACGGAGATTATAAATTGATGGGTTCGTCACCCGAAGCTCAACTGATAATTAAAAATGGAAAAGCAATTGTACATCCTATTGCCGGTACTTTTCGCCGTACAGGTAATGATGAAAAAGATCATCTTGCTGCGGAATTGCTGATGAGTGATAAAAAAGAAAATGCAGAACATGTTATGCTGGTTGATCTTGCCCGCAATGATTTAAGCCGTGTTTGTGATGATGTAAAAGTTTCAAATTATAAAGAGATTCAATATTACAGCCATGTCATTCATCTTGTAAGTGAAGTAACGGGAGTGGTGAGAGAAGGAACAAATCCATTTTTACTTTTTGCAAAAACATTTCCTGCGGGTACACTAAGTGGCGCACCAAAAATTAAAGCCATGCAATTGATTGCAGAAAATGAACCAACGGGCAGAAGTTATTATGGAGGTGGAATTGGGTTTATGGGTTTTGATGGCAGTTGCAATCATGCCATTATGATTCGCACCCTGATGAGTAAAAATAATACACTCACTTACCAGGCCGGGGCAGGAATAGTGGCGGCAAGCAATCCCGAAAGTGAATTGCAGGAAGTGAATAATAAACTGGGTGCATTGAAGAAGGCGATTGAGTTTGCAGAGAGCATAAAATAAAATTTTCAATGCTCAATGTTCAACGATCAATTCTCAATTATGAACGTCCAGAACATTGAACATTGATTATTGAGAATTGAACATTGAGCATTTTTTAAAACAAACACGTTGAAAATATTAGTATTCGATAATTACGATTCTTTTACTTACAACTTAGTTCACTTAGTTGAGAAGATAACACATGAGAAAGTGGATGTATATCGCAATGACAAGTT
>JANOJO010000495.1:0-4594 GCA_031418795.1 Bacteroidota bacterium
CAACAAAACGAAATTTCAGCCTATACATTGCTTGCCCTTTGTGATATTAAACCCCGTGGCAGTTGGAGTAAAGCCACTAAAGCAAGTTTAAAAGTTTCAAAAGGCATCATGGCATTTTGTAAAGATGTTTACAAAAAAGAATATGCTCCTAATACAAGAGAAACATTTCGCAGACAAGTATTGCATCAATTTGTTCAGGCAAGAGTTGCAGATTATAACCCAGACAATCCGAAACTGCCTGTCAATAGCCCGAATGCTCACTATGCAATAACAAGCGAAGCATTAGAAGCAATCAAGACATTTGGGACAAAAGCATGGAAAGAAGGAGCAGAAAGATTTAAGTCAGAAGTAGGCGAACTTTCAAAACGTTATTTAAAAGAGAGAAAGCAGAATTTAATTCCCGTAAAATTGAGTAACGGAAAAACCCTTAAACTCTCCGCAGGAAAACACAATGTTGTACAAGCTGCAATTGTTCATGATTTTGCGGCACGTTTTGCAAACGATAGTGAGGTTCTTTATTTGGGCGATACTGCGAACAAAGACCTTTACGTTGACAAGACCGTTTTAAAAGTAATAGGCATTCCAATTACACAACACAGTAAATTACCTGATGTAGTTTTGTTTGACAGAAAGAGAAACTGGCTTTACTTAATTGAAGCGGTAACTTCTCATGGCCCGGTTTCTCCAAAACGAATTGTTGAATTGGAAGAATTACTCAAAGACTGTAAAGCAGGAAAAGTTTATGTTTCAGCATTCCCCGACTTTGCTGAATTTAAAAAACATTCAACCAACATTGCATGGGAGACAGAAGTTTGGATTGTAGATTTTCCTGAACATATGATACATTTTAATGGCGACAGGTTTATGGGGCCGAGATAAGTAAACACATTTTCAAGGCAAAAAACAGCAAAGCATTTCGTTACTTTTGTGTAATTAAACTTATAGAGTATGAGTTATAACATAACAAGAAAAGCAATTCTTATCGGTTGCCCCGGAAGCGGAAATAGTTTTCTTCACGGAGTTGCAGAAGATTTAGCCAACATGGAAAACTTTCTGCAATCAGACAAAGGTGGCAGATGGTTCACCGATGAAATCGTAATACATAAAAATCCAAGTTTTGAAAAAGTATTTTCAGTTGTTCATTCCACAAGAGCAGATTACAATTTTATTTATTTTTCAGGACACGGTTTCACCAGCCACGACAACAGCAGAATGTTGGCATTGCGTGACAACAACATTGCAGATTTGTTTTTCATCAATGACAGCCCACGACAGTTGATAGTTATTGATGCTTGCAGAAATTATGTTGCCCCCGGCATTTCAGGCATTCCTGATTTGGGTGAAGAATGGTTTCACTTTGACGGAGTGTACGAAGCAAGAGAAATGTTCAATAACTACGTTGCCAATTCACCTCACGGTAAGACAATTATTCATGCAACACAAATAGGTGAATACTCATACGACAGTTCAACTGGTGGTTACTTCACAAAAGCATTGCTCAATATTTCAACAAGAGTAAAGACCGACACTTACAAACCAATTTTTATCACAAGAGTTTTGGATTTTGTTCCGCAAGTTTTGCAGCGACAAAATAATAATCAAGTTCCTTGCATCACTTAGACAGAAGGAAATTTGAGAGTTCCTTTTGCAATTGCAGTTCCGCAGATAAGTCAACCGAAATCACAGCCGAGAATAATTCCGCAAAAACAATATGCGACAACAAACAATAGTTCATCAGGCAGTGGTTTGGCATTATTTGGCTTAGGACTTTTATTATTAATTGCAGCAGCAGATTAATGACGTTTTACCAGCTAAAGTTAATTGCACATTAATTGCACAAAAATTAACCAATCAGGTGGAAAGATTCAAACAACCAAAGAACTAAAGTGTCATTCCGCATTTTTTGCGGGACAAAACAACAAAGTCGACTAACAAAAGCCAATCCCATAGCAATCTGGTCAACTTCTGTTCAGCACGGAGTACAGAATATCAGCAAGCAGAAAGCTCTGACTTTATCAGAACTTAACCGTCACCCCAGCCCTTACACCAAAACTGTAAGGAAATGTTTCCACTACATTGTCTTTGGTAATTGGTGATAAAGCATAACGGAAAACCGGCTGCACATTTAATGACAATTTTTTATTTACACGGTAAGATGCTTCTACCCCGGTAACAGCAGACCAGTAGAATGATTTAATGCCATTCAGTTTATTTACTGTAACAATTTCACGGTTGCTTGCGAGGTCAATACCCACTTCCACTTTTGCACTACTGATAAAGTTGGCTTCAATGCCTGCAGAAGGCGTAATGGATAATTTATTTTTCCCAATCCTGTATTTTACTGAAAGCGGTATGCTGTTATGTTCTAAAAGATGTTTGGCATCAGAAGTTGTAATGCTGTCGCCAACAGCAGGCTGCTGCCCGGTTTTCAGTTTAATATAGGCATACCCCGATGAGGAAATGAATTTATAAGCAATATCACCGCCCGGCAATTGCAATGCATACATTTTTTGCGGGCTGATACCGATTTGTGTACTGGTATATACAATTCCTGATTGCAGGCTCCAGTAAGGGGTGAATTGCCTCGCCATTAACAAGCCTCCTGAAAAAGAAGGTTCATGCACTTCGCGGTGTTTAATATTAGAAACTGCAAGCGGGTCATCACTGTCTAATTTATAACCTGCCTGTTCATAGGAAACAAAAGAGCTAAACAGCCAAAATGGTTTAAAGGGAATGTTTTTCTTTTTCCCGGAATTATTATTGTTAACTACTAACGGCTCAGGGTTGCTGATAACAGGCGGCGGCAGCAGAAAAATATTTTTAGTAACCCTTTCTGTTATGCCGTCATTGCTTATACTTTTATCCAAAACTTCTATAGGCTCTGTTTGCAAACGATTATCATAGTTTGTCAAACTCTTTTCTTTTTTATCCGGTTGCGGTGAAATAACTGAAAAGAAGGGGTCTTGCCTTTTATTAAATAAACTAACCGATTCCTGTTTTTTAAGAACGGCTGCATTGTCAATAGTAAATAAAGCATTGGGGCCGGTAATAATATCTTTCTGATTTTGCTGAACGGGGGCATTATCATTCTGAATAAAAGGCTGATTGATTACATTATTATTATCAGTAACGCCGTTAGCCGGAATATTTTTATCCTGGTTATTGTTTTCCTTTTTATCACCGGATGTTTTATCTGTTTCAGCTACCGATTTTTTTGCAGTATAATTTCCCTGCCTTGTTTTTATTACTCCCGATTCATAAATAAGAAGCCCTGCCAGCAGCAGCAATAAAAGCAACGCCGTTCTTTTCCAGATGATAAATCTTTTTTTATACTTCTTTGCTTCCTTTTTATCAAGAGCGGCATCCAGGTTTTCTTTCAGCGCAGCCGATGGCTTTTCCTCATATCCTTCCAGGGTATCCAGGAATAATTTATCTATATCGTGTAAATCTTTATTCATTCAGTTTTATTTATAATGAACTAACTTTTTTTTTATTGTTAATGCCTTTTGCAAAAAAACACGGGCATCCGACAGGTTGGATTTGGAAGTACCCTCCGCTATGCCCAGCGCCTCTGCAATTTCCCTGTGTTTGTATCCTTCAAATACATAGAGGTTAAATACCATTCTGTAACCCGCAGGCAGTGACTGAACCAGCAGGAGCAATTCTTTTGTATCGAGGGAGGAAATGATTTCAGCATCGGATGAAGCTTCATGCTCTGAAGAATTCAGTTGTATAACCGGGCTGAGATGAACTTTATTCCTGAAGCGAAGCAAAGCCGCATTCACCATAATTTTTCTTATCCATCCTTCCAGCGAACCGGCGCCTTTAAATGTTTTGATATACGTAAACACCCGTAAAAAACCTTCCTGCAACACTTCTTCTGCTTCTTCACGGTTCTTTGAATACCGCATACAAACACCCATCATCTTAGGCGCAAAAAGATTATAGAGCTTTGTTTGAAAAGCCCGGTCGCCTGCGATACAACCCTTTATGAGACGCTGTTCCGTATCTGCCAATGGTGTTGGTTTATATGGCATAGATATACAGGTTTACAAAAATGGTTGGGTTATTCGTAAGATTAGCAAAATCAGCAAAGCCGGGACCCGATAGCTACCGGGTAATAAGGCCGGTGAGTTAGAAACTATGTAAAGTTAAAACGAAAGTTTGGAGGAAATATTGAAGGGTGCAGTCGAAGGTGCATTATGGCCGCTCTGTTTTAGAGCAGGAGTGAATCCAAAAAGAATAAACAAAACAACTACATAATAGTTTCTGTCTGCCCTGGGTCTTGCCCGGCAGTATCTTCAATTTTTTTTATGATGAGGGCAGACACCGGGATACGATATCTGGAAATCATTTAAATTTATGAATGCCGGTACGCTTTCAGCATAGTCTTCAATCACACAGTATTTATTTTATCACTTTTACCTGTCACAAATGGCGAAACCTGTTTAGTATTACAAATTCTTTTGACACGGTCCCCCTATCCCGGTGTAGCCTTCCCTGATTATTACCAAGCGTAGCAAAACCATAGGTAATCATGGCACCGGGTATAAGCAGTGATTTTGCAGAAAAAGTTTTTTTATTTGTTGGCCTG
>JANOJO010000496.1:0-3433 GCA_031418795.1 Bacteroidota bacterium
AAAAAAAGTTAAACGAAAATTGGAAAGTGAAGAGAAGAAAGCTGTTAAAAAATTGAAGAAGGGAAGATAATTTTGATCCTCCGCCTTGCATCGTGTCCGTAAATACGAAGCCCGGTTGCGTGCCTGTCCCGCCGCATGCGGGGTTCCCACGCAACCGGGCTTCGTATTTACGGACACGATGCAAGGCGGAGGATCAAAATTATCTTCCCTTCTTCAATTTTTTAACAGCTTTCTTCTCTTCACTTTCCAATTTTCGTTTAACTTTTTTTATATCTTCTGCAGGTGGTAATTGTTCAGGTCTTACACCACGTTCCTTTAATATCTTTCTTACTGCAAGATTATTGTCTACATGTTCTTTACTGATAGCCGTTTCACCCTTCAGGTTTTTGTCAATAACATTATGACTGGTGAGTTCGGTTGCAAAATCTTTTGCTTTGATAGTAAGTGTTGGCAAAAAATCTGCTAATGGGCGGGAAGCCGGTACTGCTAACTTTCTTTTCATGTCATTGGTGCTGAAGCCACCAAACAATGCCTGGTCGCCTTTGGAACGGATAATGGCAAATCCTTTATCATCCACTCCGCGTTCATAAATAATACCCGACAATTTCTTTTCTGACTTCGAAAGTTTTTCTCTCGCTGCAACTCTTGCAATATCCAGTAAACGTTGTTCTATAATTTCCTGTTTCCGGGTTTGCACTGCAAAATATGTTTGAGCAAATGCAATGGCTTGTTTGGAAGTATCTCCATTCTGTGCAATAAGATAACAGGCATAACGGGTTAATGCAATATCATCAATTTCTCTTTTTGCACCTTTCGCCAGGTCTATCATTTTCGTGAAGTCACGAAAATGATGCGTAACTTCTTCACCCGCATTCCCGCAAGATCTTTTTGCCTTTTCAATTGCATTTATAAAATTCTCCCATCGCAAATAACCAAGGATAGGTTGTAATTCTCTTGCACTCCAGCATTCAATACCTTTATAATTATAACAGGCATTTTCAAATTGTGCAAACAACTCATCTATTAATTCCTTTTTCATTTTGAAAATATTAAAGGAAGATAAAGTTAATGAATCAGTAGTATGACGGCTAAAAGAAATAAGTAAGCTGGAAAATGAAGAATACTGAAAACCAAAAGACCGATGAATCGTGATGCTTCTTAACTCCCGGTGTCTGCCGCATCATTTCTTTTTATTGCAGCACAACCAGGACAAAACCAGGAGGGAAAGAAATTTTCACTGACATTTTGTACTACCTTTCTGTACCAAATACAGCTATATGAAAGAAATAGTTAACTGTGTTGCCTATGCTGATGGTTTACGGGTGGCCGATGTAAACCTCGGCGATGTTAGTAATTACCTTAACGATAAAAATCAATTTGTATGGATAGGTCTGTATGAACCATCGGAAGAAATTCTTAACCGTGTACAGGAATGCTTCCATTTGCATGAACTGGCTGTTGAAGATGCACACATGGCCCACCAGCGGCCCAAACTGGAACAATATGGCAATTCCATTTTTGTTGTACTACGCACAGCACAAATGAATGAGAAGCATCATACTGAATTTGGCGAAACACATTTTTTTGCAGGTGATAATTTTATTGTGGTAGTGAGGCATGGTTCATCCGTTCCTTATACAGAAGTAAGAGCAAGATGTGAAGCAGCACCGGAACATATGTGCAATGGCCAGGGTTTTGTTTTATATGCTGTCATGGATTTTATTGTTGACCGTTATTTCCCGGTAGTGCATGAACTGGAGCATGAACTGGAAGCTATTGAATCAAAAATTTTCAAGCAAAAGCCAACACGGGAAACAACCGAACAGATATACGATCTGAAAAGAGAATTGCTGGAAGTAAAAAGGGCCGTATCGCCACTGGTGGATATTTGTAACCGGTTAATGAGGTTTGATATAAAATGTATTTCGGAACCAACAAGGCCCTATTTCAGGGATGTATATGATCATGTAATACGCATCAATGAAATGGTGGATAATACCCGTGAGCTGTTAAACAGCGCTATGGAAGCAAACTTTTCATTGCTTTCCATTGCGCAAAGCGATGTGTCTAAAAAATTTGCCGGCTGGGCCGCCATCATAGCTGTGCCTACAATGATTGCGGGTTTTTATGGCATGAATTTTAAATTTATGCCTGAACTCCAGTGGCACTATGCCTATTTCGTTGTGATAGTTGGAACCCTTTCCATTTGCGCTACTCTTTATTATTTTTTCAGAAAATCGGGTTGGCTTTAATTAAAAACAATTTCAGTAACTTGAATTTTAAAACTTTCTTATTATGAAAAAAATTATTTCTAAAACAATTGTTTTACTGTTCCTCATCCTTGGCTTGATCAATATAAAAACATCAGCGCAGGGACTAAGCAGCGAGCAGATAAGATCTGAACTGGCAGCCGACTGGCAAAGAGCCAAGGATTATACTAATGAATACCTGACCACCATGCCTGCGGGTAAATATTCATACAAAGCGGTTGATAGTTTACGCAGTTTTGCGCAGCAAATGCTGCACCTTGCAACTGCCAATGTTTACCTGATGGCAACTGCTACAGATGCACAACTACTACCATGGGCAAGTTTTGGGCTTGAAGGAAGAACAACGGCACAAAGTCATGACTCCGTAGTTTATTATGTAAATGCCAGCTACGATTTTTGTATTGATGCTGTGAAAAAAAGTGATGTAAGTAAATGGGCAGAAAAGAAAAAGGTTTTTGGATTTGAAGCAACCAGGTTTGGATTTATGCAAAAGACATTTGAACACCAGACACATCACCGGGGTCAGACAACTATCTATATCCGTCTTCTAAATATAAAACCGCCGCAGGAGAAATTATTTTAATTTCAATTAACATCAGTGAAAGACCGTCATAACAGGCGGTCTTTTTAGTTATTGAAACAAATTCAATTTAGTCTGATAAAAGACGGAGTTTTATTGTTCGTTTGGTGGGGATCCCGAATAAACGGGACAGGTATGCAACCGGGCTTCAGTTTACGGACCTGCCTACCGTCAGGCAGGCACAAACCAAGTCGGAGCATAACTCCGGGCCAACAGAAACTTTTCCTTACTGATCCATTGTTTTCTTCAATTTATTTCTCAACTTTAAGAAACAGATTGAAACGTTCTTCCCGCCTCCAATACTTTTGAATCACGTTACTGAATTATTTTTTTACTATTTAATTATAAGACCATGTCAACATCTTTTTCTACCAAACCGCTTTTCCGGTTACTTATCGTTTTATTATTAACGATGCCCGCTTCATTTGTTTTTGCCGGACTTACCGTGTCACCCATTCTTGGATCGAATATGGTATTACAACGGGGAACAACAGTTCCTGTTTTCGGCACTGCTGATGTTGGCGCTGTTGTTTCAGTTCAATTCCTGGGACAAGAGAATCTGACCAATGCGGATGGTAATGGC
>JANOJO010000497.1:0-1985 GCA_031418795.1 Bacteroidota bacterium
GTTTTCAAGTTAATTTTACATTTCACGATGGCTGGGTGACACCTCGAAAACGCCCCAACTCTGGTTGCAGTATAAGGTGCTTGAGTGCTAGGGCCACCGCCTGCTTGGCTGCGGTGCCCAAGCGGGCACCTAGATATGAATAGTGTCTCACGCAATTTCTAAACCTTACTTCTAAACCTACGAACTTTTCCGCATTTCCAATATTATTTTATTGGGTGTAAGCTCATAATCTTTAATGGCCTTGGTGATAGTTGAAGCGCCCATGGAAATACCCCAGAGTACAATATTTTTCTCTCCTTTATTTTTAATATAATCGTAAGCCAGTTTTACATCTTCTGTTTCTTTATACCCGATGGTACAGGTATTTCCTTCACTGTTTCCATGCGCCCTGAAATCAATTAACAGGGTATTGTAATTCATTTTTCTGAACTCGGCAGATTCTTTATATACACCCGATTTGGTGCCGCCATGTCCGTGAAAAAGACAAACCGTTCCTATGGCATTATCTGCCGGTATATACCAGGCTTCAAGTTGCAGATCGTTTTGGGTCTTTAAATATACCTTTTGAAAGGAGGAATCCGGAACAACCGTGTTTTTTTGTTTTACGGCGTTGATGCCAAACAGGATATCTTTGATTTTATCCCAACCTTTTTTATCAGCCGGTTTTTTTACTGCAACCTCCCCGTTTTCATAAAAATGAGTGAATTTATAGGCATGAAAGGCTACTATTACGTTTAAAATGACAAAAAGAACAACAACTGTACGAATTAAATACCTGAAAAATCGTCTCATAATACTGGCCATTTTTTTCAAAATTAAGTTAATAATATTGTGAGCGGTAGATATTTATATCTGATTGTTTGTACTTTTAACCCCTTAATTTTTCATCTTAAAAATAAATTTATGCGATTTATCAAACAGTGGTTTTCCCTGGTATTAATAATTTGCTCGTTTGCAGCTTATGCGCAAACAGGGAAATACGAATGGAAAGAAGCCAGTTCGGGAGGATATACATACAAATATGTGAGCAATGATCCGGCCAATGCAAGATTCTATACTTTGAAAAACGGGCTGACGGTGATCCTGAGTCCGACGAATAAAGACCCCCGTATTCAATGTTATGTGGCTACGAAGGCGGGCAGCAAAACAGATCCCGCAACCCATACCGGACTTGCACATTACCTGGAACATATGCTTTTTAAAGGCACTGATAAATTTGGCTCATTGAACTGGGCCAAAGAAAAGCCTGAGCTAGAAAAAATTGATGCATTGTATGAAGAATATAACAAAACAACGGATGTTGAAAAAAGAAAGGAAATATATCACCATATAGATTCTGTTTCGGGGGTGGCTTCAAAATATGGCATCGCCAACGAATACGATAAGATGATGTCGGCCATGGGGGCACAGGGTACCAACGCTTTTACCTCTTTTGAACAAACGGTATATACAGATGATGTGCCATCCAATGCCATTGATAAATACCTGGCCGTGCAGGGTGAGCGTTTCAGGAACCCAACCCTTCGAATTTTTCATACTGAATTGGAAGCCGTATACGAGGAAAAAAACCGCGGACTGGATAATGATGGCAGAAGGGTTTTTGAAAAGCTTTTCGCCGAGTTGTTTAAAAATCATAATTATGGTCTGCAAACCACTATTGGTACCATCGAACATTTAAAGAATCCTTCATTGGTTGAGATTAGAAAATATTTTAACAAATATTATGTGCCCAATAACATGGGAGTGATCATGAGTGGTGATTTCAACCCCGATGAGATGATCAAAAAAGTGGCTGCCACATTTGCTTATATGCAAAATAAGCCCTTTGCAAAATATAGTTTTCAACCCGAGCAAGCCATCGTTTCCCCGATAGCAGCCGAGGTTGTTGGGCCCGATGCAGAAACTGTTACTATAGGATTCCGGTTGCCGGGAAACAAATCAACTGATGTTTTACTGGCCGACCTGGTTGGACAAATACTGACCAA
>JANOJO010000498.1:0-4355 GCA_031418795.1 Bacteroidota bacterium
TCCGTTTACAGGCGAAGGCCAGGTAAACACAACTATTCCGAAAACACTGGAACCATTTGTAACCACACATGAAATAGCCCATCAACTTGGCTATGCAAAAGAAAATGAAGCAAACTTTGTTGCCTTCTTAGCTTGCCGTTCGTATCCCTCTGACATTTTCAGGTACTCACTTTATTTTGATATGTTCAACTATGCGGCATCAGAGCTTTACAGAAAAGATTCAGTGCTTGCAAAAAAATATAAAGAGGGTCTGCATCCGCAGGCAAAAAAAGATTATAAAGAACTGAGAGATTTTTTTCAAAAAAATAAAAACCCTATAGAGCCGGTTATTACATGGATGTATGGAAATTATTTGCAGGCAAATAATCAACCCGATGGCAAAAGAACCTATAACCAGGTGGTAGCTTTTTTGATTGCTTATTATAAAAAGTTTGGGAAAGAAGCTTTATGAGTTCGGAGTTCAGAGTTTGAAGTTCAGAGTTCGGAATTCGGAGTTCGGAGTAGTGAGTCTATTGACTCTGAACTCCTGACTAATGACTCAGAACTAAAACTTATTCTTCCACATCATACTCTCAACAGGTTTATCTCCCTGCCCGCTGTATTTGGCATCTTTCTTTTTGTTATAAGCAATTTCTATTTCACCTTCCACAGGAAAATATATTAGCTGGCCGATTGGCATTCCTTTATAAACTTTCACAGGTTGCTTTACGGAGATCTCCAATGTCCAGTGGCCGCAAAAACCAACATCACCTTTACCTGCAGTGGCATGAATATCTATTCCCAATCTGCCGGTAGATGATTTGCCTTCAAGAAAAGGAACATGGGCATGGGTTTCTGTATATTCTTCTGTTGCACCGAGATAAAATATATGCGGATAAAGAACAAACCCTTCTTCTGGTATTTCAAAATAATCTATCTGGTTATGTTTTTTGGCATCAATGATATGTTCTTTATAAGTAGCCAGCCATTTGCCAAGATGAACATCGTAAGAGTTGCTGCCGAGGCAATCCCGGCTGTAAGGAGAAATTTTTATGGTTCCTTTTTCCAATTCTTCTTTTATGCGCAGGTCAGAAAGAATCATTTTATATTTTTAATCTTTAAATATTAAGTGTCAATTTGCAGTGCAGCAAAATAAAGACGAATAACTAACTAATGCCGGTTTTTTTTCAACAACAAATCAACGATACCACCAGGTTAGCAATCTGGAAGATTGAAGAAACAGAAGATTTTTTCATTTTGAATGTGCCACAACCCCGGCATGTTACACATCCTCATAAAAGATTACAACACCTGGCCGGCCGTTTTTTATTGCGTTATCTTTTTCCTGATTTCCCAAACGAGCTTATACAAATTGCAGATACAAGAAAACCTTTTCTGCCGGATGAACAGTATCATTTTTCCATTTCGCATTGTGGTGATTATGCAGCAGCCATTGTAAGTAAAGGCAGCAGGGTGGGCATTGATATTGAAATACCAGTAGAAAAAATCGGCGGGATAATGTACAAATTCCTGAATGCAAAGGAGCATGGGATATTTAAACTACTACCCGGCGCAAGCAGCAGTTCAGCAACTCATATTTACCAGGAACCTACATTGCTTTGGTCGGCCAAAGAATCTGTTTTTAAATGGTATGCTAATGGCGGTGTTGATTTCCGAAAAGAAATTCAGTTGTTAAAACAAGATGAAGCCAGCGAAACGATTGATTGTTTTTTTTCAAAAAATAATACTGAGTTGACTATTCATTACCGGAAGTTTGAGCATTTGGTGCTGGCTTGGGTGGTGTCATGAAGAATCCTTCCGGGAGTTGAGGCAGCAAATATTAAAAGCTTCAGGGTTTATTTGTAAATTAGTACTATGGGAGTTACGAAGAAATATCAACCGCCGCCACGCACCGGTATGGAAGTTTTTTTGATGCTGCCTGAAGGAACTTTGGTTGAGCTAATCAATGATGTAATTTATGTTTTACCAATACCTGATTATTATCATCAGAATTTAAGTGCAGAAATTAGCTCTCAAATTTGGAAGTTTATAAAAAATAAGAAACCCGGAACCTGCGTACCAAGAATAGATGTTTTCTTTGACAACAAGAATGTCCTGCAACCTGATATTCTTTTTATCGCAAAAGAAAATATGGGGATTATAATTGATAACAAAATAAAAGGCAGTCCTGATTTAATTATTGAAATACTTTCTCCCGGAAACAGGCGACACGATACTGAAAAAAAGAAAATTGTGTATGAAAAATTTGGTGTGAAAGAATATTTTATTGTTGCCCCTGAAACTAAAGAAACTATTACCTGGTTTCTTGTTAATAAAAAATACAGTAGACAAGTTTCTGTAAAAGGAAAAATAAAATCAAAACTGTTGAAGAAGATATTTTCATTTTAATTATTCACTGCCTGTAGTTTGATCGTTTAGTGCTGGCGTGGGTCGTAAGTTGAAATGCCACGGAGGCACGGATGAACACGGAAATTATTACTCCGTGCCTTCCGTGTCTCCGTGGCAAATTTATTTTTCATCATTTTTCTTTAATGCACTACAACCAATTTCTTTGTAATAATTTTTTTGTCTGTCAGCAGTTGTACTAAATAGATTCCTGCTTTATCAATCTTAATATCCAACTTGTTTTGAGTAGCAATGTTTAATTGTTTTACAACCTGCCCACTCATATTAATTATGCGAAGTGTTTTATCACTAGCATTGTCATCGTGTAAATTCACAGATACTGTAAAATTTCCATTGCCCGGATTGGGATAAATATTGAATCCTTCCTTAGAATTTTGTTCGATATTAAATTCACTTTGTGCATTTACATTTCCCGTACATGCTCCCACATAATCTTCATGTGCTATATGAGCAGCAACTGCATTCGCATCCACACAAATGGCATTACCATTATGACAAACTTTTACTTTCTGTGTTTGACTGTTGCCGGCATTACATCTTACATCTTCGGCAAAAATGGTAGCGCAATCATTCGCTGTACATCCGGCCGCATCAGTTACAGTAAGACATAGCTCAGTTGTATCAAGTAAACAAACAGTAACGGATACAGTTGTGTTGCCGGTTATTGATTCACCCGGCAGCAATGCTCTGTCCAATGTCCAACTATAAGTAAATGGAGATCCACCGTCGGTTACAGTTGCTGTTTTTGTTACACACTGGTCAGCTGCATATCCAAAGTATAAATTTTCATCCGCACCGGCAGATACAGTCATTATGCAGGTTACTTCAGTAGAAGTATATAGCCAGGTGCTCTCACCCGGACAATTATACCAACAGTACCCACCAAATAACAGCACCTTGTTTACACCAATAGATGCCATTGCATGTCCCTGGCGGGCAGATGGATTTGAAGTGGGGCTTTTAAGTGTCCATATATTATCACTGAGGTCATAGACCCATGTGTCACCGACAAAATTTGATGCCCCATCCCCCCCAAATAATAATACATTGTCACCACCCATAGATGCCATTGCGTGAAAAGCACGGTATAGGGGCTTGGTTGCCGGGTTTTGCAGAGTCCAGTTATTGTCGCTCAGGTCATATACCCAAGTTTGGTCGCTAAAAATAAAAGTTTGACCAGGTTGACCGCCAAACAAAACTACCTTGTCACCTCCTATAGATGCCATTGCACAAGAATTGTTAGTAGCCGGTACAGTCGCCGGGTTTTTTAGTGTCCATGTATTTGTACTTAAGTCATAGATCCAGGTTTCATAATTATTCCAGCCGCCATATAAAAGAACCTTGCCTCCGCCAATATTTGACATTTGTGCCTGTTCCCGGACTGACGGGTTTGTTGCCGGAAATTTCTGTGTCCATGTATTATCACTGAGATCATAAACCCAGGTATCGTTAAAAACGGGTAAAAAGTTTTCGTCGTATCCGCCAAATAACAAAACCTGGTCTCCGCCAAGATATGCCATTGTATTAGAGTATCGTGCCGCTGGGCTGGTTCCTGGATTCAGCTGTGTCCAGTTGTTGTCGCTCAGATCATAAACCCATGTCTGACCAGGGAAACTGAAAATCAAAATTTTGTCTTCTCCAATAAAGGCCACTGCCGCTCCTCCCGGGTTCGTTGCCGGGTTCTGATTGTTCCAGTTGTCCTGTGCATGAATTGCTATTGCTGTCAGCAGAATTATTAATGCAGAGCAGATGATATTTTTTTTCATAAATGAAGTTTTGATTGATGAATCAAAATGATTTTAATGGATCAGTTTAATCTTTTACACAGCGGATTGAAAAGCCAAAGTTTTGACCTCCGCCAATACTACCCAATGTCATGTTGGAGGATGCGGAATTGCTATACAGGTATATTACATGTAAATTGGCTGTGCCAAAATAGTAATTGGAAT
>JANOJO010000499.1:0-2479 GCA_031418795.1 Bacteroidota bacterium
TGAAGTCGCCTAAGCACAAACCTATACCAGCGGGTTTTCTTTGCAGCGAGTCTACTTTTGAACTAAATGAAATCCGGAATTAAAAACTAAGCGAAGGATTTTTTACGCCGTTGTTGCCAAATTTAATAAAATTTCAATCGCATCAACAACCTAATATTGTAAGGTTTTTACTTCGTGTTGTTGGTACTGAGAACTATAAAGGAAAAAGCCCGAATTTTGAATAGTCGAGTAAGCAAGGGCATTTTTGTCCCGGCGGGGTTTTCGCCTGAATGATTTATAAACTATAAAACTGTTTGCAGCGAAACCCCGACGTTTGATAAACCTTGAATAAAGAAAACCCAAACCTCCTTCACTATTGCGTTACCATTTTAAGAAGATAGAATGCCTTGCATTCAATTTAAAACGCTTTTATACGTTGGGATTTCGCAGTTAGTTCTTTTTACTTTTTGATTACCTTAGCGAAAACCCCGCCGGGACAAAAAATTCTTCTATGGATTCAACCTTACTCATCTCCAACAAACTTACTGATTTCATAACACCTGTTATAGTTTGACATATTTTTTATTGAATGAGTATATCAGGCTTGTATTCCAGACAAAATTTTTGGTCCCTGGAATATCTGATTCTATACGTTTGTTGACAATTGCCGAAACTGAAAGCGGAAAATTTCTTTTAGTTACAGTTACTGTTGAGGAAAAGAAAAGCCCATCCGGGGCATCTAATTTTAAATAGTATATCTGTGGATTAACCCCCAGGAAAAACTGATCTGATAATTTAATATTTGAAAAACTGGCATTGAATGTAACAAAATGGGTAGTACCTATTGTGCCTTCATCAAGTCCATTTGAATAAAGGTAATAAATACCCACACTGATATTTTTTGTAAGTAAGACCCGTGGATATAATTCTCCTGCCAAATAACGTCTTGCCACATTTACTTCAACTGAATCGCCATTAACAGGCAAAACAGTTCTTCTGAAATTCAGCCCGAGATGCGTACCGGCATTCACCTGAAATTTTTCATTTGTTACCAATTTGTAGCGGGCCCAGAAAAGAAAAGACCAGGGTTTGCCTGACAAGGAAAAGCGAAATTCCGGATCGAAACTAAACCTGTTTTTTCCTGTAGAAAACAAAAACAAAGCCGCTGGTTTATCTAATGAAAAAGTGGGCACAATCGAAATTCCGTTATTGGTAACACTGACTGAACCCGAAAAATGAGTCAAACTTTTTGTACTATCGGTCTTTTGGGAAAAAGAGTGCAGCGTAAGCATTGAAAGAACAACAAAAAGTAATATGGCAAACTTTTTCATTGGCTTAATTATTATTTTAATATACAAAAGAACTATATTCAGCAGGATTTTTATAACGAAGTTCAAAGAGATAATTACAATTTTCAAACAATTTGATATTTCAGGACTTTAAGCGTCAGTTTCTATTGACTTCCATTTTCACCCTGCTTCTTTCCGGGAGAGTCCTTCGAAGGAGTCTTTCTGACCTCATAAGATTCTTTTAAATTGTATTTTATATAAACCCGGAAGAGGCCCGGATGAAAAGAAGTAAGTTGTCAAACATTAGTGGCAATTTTAGACAGACTTCTACTATGGAACAAGAATAGAAACAATATTTAATTGACCACTTACAGATATTTTTTCATGTAACGTATAAAAAGTTGCCAGTCTTCCGGCAACACTGAATGACCGCCGGCATGCATATAATACCCAGGGGATTCATGAGTAACGACTCATCATTTTTGTCCCGGCGGGGTTTTCGCCTGAATGATTTATAAACTATAAAACTGTTTGCAGCGAAACCCCGATGTTTGATAAACCTTGAATAAAGAAAACCCAAACCACCTTCACTATTGCGTTACCATTTTAAGAAGATAGAATGCCTTGCATTCAATTTAAAACGCTTTTATACGCCGGGGTTTCGCAGTTAGTTCTTTTTACTTTTTGATTACCTTAGCGAAAACCCCGCCGGAACAAAAAATTGATTTGTTCTTTCTTAGTTTGCTTCGGCTTGCAGTCAACAAACATTTTATTTCTGCATTTTCATTGCGAGGCCGCCAGGTTAAATACCTTTCTTCGATAGTTATGCAGGCCGATGCAATCTAAAATAGGAATGCAACAATAATTGCTGAATAGAATTACTCAAAGTACAAGTGTGCGACGCAACCAAAGTTTAATAGTAGCAATTCAGCCGGCTAAATAAATCTTAAATCGAAAATCTAAACTCTGCAATCTCAATAATGCCATCTCACAAAAGCTTCCATCGCTGCATAATGAGTAAGTCCTAAATCAGCATACAGATTTGCGGTGTGTGCATTTCTTTCTTCGGCCCGCTGCCAGAATTCTCTTGAATCACTTCCCTGGAAGGGCACCATATCTTTTTGTGATTGATGTATGAATATGCCGAATCGTTTTTTCAATACCTGGTCGGGGCTCATGGGTATTGCCATTTCTATTTCTTCAATGTTCCA
>JANOJO010000500.1:0-8405 GCA_031418795.1 Bacteroidota bacterium
GCACATGAGCAATGGAAAGAAATGCTCACCGAACAACTGAACCAACCGTACCGGGAAAAAAAATCTTACTGCACTATCTGGCTGCTTGATGGCAAAGCTATTGGTCATTGCAACGTGAATAAGATAATTTTTGGTGAAGAAACTTTTTTGCATTTGCATATCTGGCAAAATGAAAACAGGAAAAAAGGAATTGGAACTGATTTGGTAAAAATGAGCCTGCCCTGGTTTTTTAAAAACTTAGCCCTGAAAAAAATTTATTGTGAGCCTTATGCACTGAATCCTGCACCCAATAGAACTTTGGAAAAACTGGGTTTTGAATTTGTAAAAAAATATGTAACAACACCGGGCTGGATAAATTTCGAACAACCTGTGAATTTGTGGGTACTTAGTTTTGAAAAATATAGTTCTACAAACGAAAAATAAACCTGCAAAACTGTTTTGTTTCATTTTGAATTTTCGAACTATCAGTGTCTTGTCATACCGAAACGGTGAATTTGAAATTCATTTTACTTTAGGAAAACGTAGTTGAGGTATCTCAAACTTTTATAACTCTGAGATACTTCGCTCAGATTCTTTAAATCCAAAAGATTAAGAAAGCGCCGCTCTGTATGACAAGACTCCGATGTAATAATGATTTAATATAGATACAAACTGAGACCCTGCTTCCAAAACAATTTGCATCAAGTTCATTCATAAAATAATTACCTTCCCTTTCTAAATTTTTTTACCATGTACTTAAAATCTATTTTACTTTTATTTACTGCCTGCGTTTTTGCCAATTCTATTGTTGCACAAAAAGATCCATTAACTACTGAAGTATGGAAACCTGAACCAAAAATTATTACTCCCGGAAATTCGACTACAGAAGCTCCATCTGATGCAATTATTCTTTTCAATGGAAAAGATGGTGACAAATGGCAGCATAAAAATGCTTCAGCAACTAAATGGACTGTCAGCGATAATTCATTAACTGTAAAATCAGGTTCAGGAAATATTGAAACCAAACAAAAATTTGGTGATTGCCAGTTACATATTGAATGGCGTACTCCAGCCGAAGTAAAAGGAGATGGACAGGGAAGAGGAAACAGTGGAATTTTTTTTATGGGCAGGTACGAACTGCAGATACTGGATAGTTATAAAAATAAAACTTATTCTAATGGCCAGGCTGGTAGTATTTACAAACAATATATTCCATTAGTAAATGCATGCAAACCGCCCGGCGAGTGGCAGAGCTATGATATAATTTTTACTGCACCAAGATTCAGTGATAATGGAAATATAATAGAACCGGCAAGAGTAACTGTTATTCAAAATGGAGTGCTGGTGCAAAATAATGTCACAATATGGGGAGGTACTGCATATATAGGCTCACCAACTTATGAAAAACATGGAGCAAAAGAATCCATAGAATTGCAGGATCATGGTAATCCCACCAGTTTCAGGAATATCTGGATTAGAGAATTATAAATTCATAAACTCTTTTTATGCGACCATTTTTAGTATGTCCACTTTTTATTTTGGCGCTTTCCTGTACTGCACAGCAACCCTGGGATTCCCGCCAAACAACAATTGTCTTCCAATCGGTGAATATAATTCCGATGGATAGCGAACGGGTGATCAATAGTCAGGATGTGGTGGTGAAAAACGGAGTCATTATTTCAATTGGAGAAACAGGTAAAGTGAAATATGATAAAAATTCTTTGGTAATACATGCTAACGGAAAGTTTCTGATCCCGGGTCTGTCAGAAATGCATGCACATGTGCCACCGGTGAATGACATGGAACTAATGAAAGAAGTTCTTCTGCTTTTTGCATATAATGGCATTACAACCATTCGTGGCATGCTGGGCCATCCGCTTCATCTTGAACTAAGAAATAAAATTCAGAGTGGCGAAATAATAGGCCCCCGTTTTTATACATCGGGGCCATCACTTAATGGCAACAGTGTAAAAACAGTGGAGGCTGCCGGTGAAATGGTGAGAAGTCAGAAAAAAGCAGGCTATGACTTTATGAAACTTCATCCCGGACTTACCAAAGAAAATTTTGCATCCATTGTAAAAACTGCGAAAGAAGTTGAAATGCCTTTTGCAGGTCATGTATCTTTTGATGTGGGAGTTTGGAGAGCTATTGACGCCGGCTATGCAACTATTGAACATCTGGATGGTTTTGTAGAAAGTTTGGTGCCTGGCATGGATACTGTGAAAGAGAATCAGACAGGCCTCTTTGGTATGTTTATCGCTGACCGGGCCGATGAAAAAAGAATCCCTTCTTTAATGAAAGCATTGCATGAAAAAAATATATGGGTAGTGCCTACGCAGGCATTGGCTGAACGCTGGTTCACACCGGATAAAGATGCTGATGCTTTCAGCAAAGAACCGGAAATGATCTACATGAATGATGCTACTATGAAGACATGGATCACAAATAAAAATAATCTTAAGAATAATCCACTGAATACACCGGAGACTATGCGGAATTTTATTCAACTAAGAAGAAAACTTATTTTGGAATGCCAGCGCAACGGAGTGGGATTATTACTGGGCTCCGATGGCCCGCAGGTATTTAATGTGCCGGGGTTTTCAGTGCATCATGAATTAAAATATATGACAGATGCAGGCCTTACACCTTTTGAAGCCTTGCAAAGCGGAACAGTGAACGTGGCAAAATTTTATAATAAAAAAGATATGGGTATGATCAAAGAAGGGTTTGTTTCTGATCTTATACTACTTGATGGAAATCCTTTACAGAATATTGAGAATACAAAAAAAATTGAAGGTGTTATGCTTAACAACACCTGGTTGCCGAAGGAATATATCAGCCATGAATTGAAAAAGCTGGAGAAACAAAAAGCATTTTAATTTTCGTTCAGTAATTTATCTACGGTTGAATAAAATTCTTTTTTGAATTCCTCGTAATGCTTTCCCGTACCCGGTCCGTAAAATGTACCATGAATTTCTCTTACATTACCTTTTTTATCAAGAATAATAGTTGTTGGAAAAGATCGGATTGGTGTTAACTGGGGCAATGTCTTTTCTGTTTTCAAATCATCTGAGGAAGTGGCGCCTGTTATTAGCATGGGGTATTGTACATTAAAAAGTTTTTGAAATTTGCGCAAACTTTTTTTTGATCTTTCAAGGTCTGTTGAATACTCATAAGCCAGTGCAAACACTTCTACTCCCCTGCTTTTATTATTATTGTAATACTCACTCAAAAATTTTGTTTCATCAAGGCAGTTGGGACACCAGCTTCCCATAACCTGGATGATCACAACTTTATTTTTAAATCGTTCATCGTTAATTGAAACCGGTTTGTCATCAAGATCATTAAAAATAAAATTCAGTTTACTTTCGCCTTCTCGTAATTGTGTTGGTTCGTTTTGTTCAGGCGATTTTACATTTGCGTCCTTCTTAGCAATCCAGGTTTCTTTTCCATTAATGCCGGAATAAAAAACACCGGCAGTAATATTTTTTGCATCATCAATTTTTGCATAAAAAGTGTAGGCATGTGCACCGTCAAAAGTAGAAAGCTTCAGGGAATCACCTGTCACTATTCCATCGAGATAACGGTAGTCACCGGAAGGTGTTAGAAATGTGCCGGTTAATTTATTTCCTTTCTGTATAAATTCAGCAACTGCTTTTCGCAAAGTTCCATTGGCTCTTGTAATGGTCACATCCCATCGGCCGCTGATATTATTCTTTGCATTGCCTGCTGACAACTGAAAACGATAAGGCTGGTTGGGAAAAGCAAAGAAAGGCCAATGCTGATTTGCCGCACCTGTTCCTTTTGTCCATGTTCCCTGTAAGCTACCGTCTGAATTTATTTTTGCTTTAAACGATGATTCAAAAACCGGCATATTGAAATGAACAGAGTCCTTTGTAATAGTCACTGCATCAACTCTTATTTTTTCATCCGCATTTAAAACATAAAAAATTGTTTTACCTTTTTCAAGAGAAGTCCGAATATTAAAAACAACCGTATTACTATCCTGCCTTACAAGATAGGCCCGCCATTGTGCAGGAAGTTTTGCTTGTGCAAAAACCTGGAAAACATAAAAACTAAGGATTAAAAAAGAAACTGCTTTTTTCATTCATGCAATTTCGGTAAAAACAAAATAAGCCTGTCATTAATATGACAACCTTATCTTAAATATAAAAAATTACTCTGTTGAATAAAAATTCAACGTTTACCGTGCATTCACTTTCGCACTATGATAATTGGGTGTGTAATTCCCTTTACTTAGTATAGTCAATAAATCTTTTTCAAGACTTACCACAGGATATTCAATAATACGTCCTACTTCAGCGCCTTTTTCTTCTATGATTACTGTGGGTACCCGTACAATATTTTTTCCCTGCTCTTCGTGTTGCGGGCTTTTTTTATACTCCCCTTCTTTATTGCTTACCATTACCAGTGTCAGTTTGTTTTCAGGGAAACCGCAGCACTCCAGCATTTTTAAAATGCGTGGCACTTCTCTTTTACTGTCACCGCACCAGGTGCCCAGGAAAATAGTTATTGATTTGCCAGCTAAAAGTGGTTTGATAAATGTGCAGGTAAAAGAATCAACTTTGTAAGCATCATAACTTGCATTATACCACTCGCTAAATGGCGCTGATCTTAAAGCATCTTTTGTGCATTTCCCTATCAGCATATCATTGCCACGGGAATCTTTTGCAACCTGGTTAATGATTTCCCTGCTCACTGTATTTTTTGAAACAGAACAGGATGACAGAAATAATAACGATAGTATTATCGTAATGAAATTATTTTTCATGATGAATAATTTTAAAATGATTGAATATATTTAATCGCAATTATGCATACTGGTAAGTACGCATAGAAATAAAACTCCGGCACGGAGTTATGATGAAATTGTAAAAGAAATTAAACAGCCGGTGGATGAAATGGAGAAGCTATAAAGCTGCTGCAAAGAGGTGTATCATATTCAGCAAAGTAATTTTTGCCTGCTGGTATAGATTGTGACAAATCAATAGCTAAAGAATGCGGAGCGTATTCCGCAATTTTTTCGTTGAGGTTATTATGTGCTAACATTCCATCATCAGTCTGTCCGTTGTGATCAAACATGGCAACAAGATGATCATCACAACCGCAATCTGTCTTGTTTTGCAAAAACTCCGCCTGCCATTTACAATACAGGTAGCTGGAGATTTTTCCAAACTGAAGACTTAGAAAAACAAACAGGATTAATATGGCAGGTAATTTCTGCTTCATCGCTAATTGTTTCCACAAATTAATAAAAAAACTTAGCTTTAGCATCATAATAAAAAAATATGAAAAATTATCCTTTCAAAACCTACTTCACCATTTTTTTGATTTCATTCTCTATTACAGGCATTGCTCAAAATTTTGACTCGGTAAAAATCAAGATTACAAAAGTGGCTGGTTCTGTTTATATGCTGGAAGGCTCAGGTGGAAATATTGGCGCCTTAGTTGGCAATGATGGAATTATATTAGTGGATGATCAGTTTGCGCCTTTATCGGAAAAAATAAAAAAAGCACTTGCTACAGTTACTGACAAGCCGATAAAATTTATCATCAATACGCATTTTCATCATGATCATTCAGATGGTAATAAAACTTTGGGTGGTGAAGGCGCAATCATCGTGGCACATGAAAACACAAGAAAACGGTTGACAACTGATAACCTGGTACCCATTTTCAAAGTCAACATGAAGGCGTACAGTTATGATGCGTTGCCAAAAATTACTTTTTCCCAGTCTGTCACTTTTAACATGAACGGGGAGACTGTAGAAGTATATCATGTTAAAAATGCACATACCGATGGCGATGCAATGATTTATTTTAAAGAATCAAACGTAGTACATACCGGCGATGTGTTTGTCCGATACGGTTTACCTTTTATTGATCAGACCAGTGGTGGAAATGTTGATGGCATGATTGAAGCAATAAGTAATTTGCTTAAAAATGTAAATGATGAAACAAAAATAATTCCCGGTCATGGCGCCATCAGTAACAAGAAAGATCTTCAGACTTATAAAGACATGCTGCAAACCGTAAGAGACAGGGTGGCGGAAGGAATTAAAAATGGAAAAACGATAGACCAGATTATAGACTCAAATCCTGTAAAAGAATTCAATGGCGTTTTTGATAAAACAGAATTTGTAAGGATTGTTTACAATTCAATAAAGAAACAGATTGCTCCCTGATCATCTGCAGGATTATAAATTAGCAAACATGTCTTTTGTCATTGCTGCAAGATCGTATTCTTCTTTCCATCTCCAGTCATTTCTTGCAGCAGAATCATTAATGCTCTGCGGCCGGCAATCAGCAATTGCCTGCCGGTATTCCTGCTTATAAGAAACAACAAACTCAAACAATATCATTCAATTTTGCTCTGGCGGAAATAGCAAAAGGCATCAGGTATTTTTCGATTGAAGGAAATGTGCTGCCAAATTCTATACCGTCGGAATAAGCATCGCCAATCATTTCCCGCAATCGTGTAATTTCCTTCAGACGGTATCTCCATCTTTTGTCCATTAGAGTAATGTCAACTAACTCCAAAGCCCTGAACACAGCATTTTCATAGAATGTATGATTTTTATTTTTCCATTTGATAGCCCTGCTTATTTCACTGCCAATATTACCTAATTGTTCGCATAAACTGAGGTTGAACCATTTTCCAGAAGCCAATTCTTTATGAATAAATTCCATCAATTTATCGTTTTACTAATTTCGTAACTAATGCAATTATATCTTTTCTCGTTTTTTCATTCTCAACACCCCGAGACTTGTTATTTTGGCGGGGCCTGATGTTTATCATTGAATCAAATTCTATCCATTCCTCTTCCGATAGCCCGGGATAAAGATTTATTCCCCAAAGGTTTTCTTGTTTAGATTGCCTGGCTAAAAGGATGGCTTCCTGGTCAGCATGCAGTTCACCACCTGCAGCCATTATTTGTAAATCAAGATCAACGACAGCTTTGAGAAAATCTCCAAACCAAAAACCTGCTAAATTTTTTATCTCGTCCATTGTAATTTGTTTGGCAACAATAATAGTTTCCATATTTATTATTTAAACAAATATAGCACATCCGGTTTTTTCGATATTAAAGCAAGATTAGTTCAAACCATTGCTTTAAAATAATTCACCAAAAAAAATATCTGATTATAATTTCAGACCTGCCTGTCGGCAGGCAGGTTCTCAAGCATATCATTCGTCATGGTAGCAAGATCATATTCCTCCTTCCACCCCCAATCTTTCCTCGCAACAGAATCATCAATGCTTTGCGGCCAGCTATCAGCAATAGCCTGCCTGTAATCCGGTTTGTAAGAAATAGTAAAATCAGGAATATGCTTTTTTATTTCTACAGCAATTTCTTTTGGAGAAAAACTCATGGAAGAAATATTGTAAGAAGTACGGAGTGAAATTTTTTCTTTTGGCGCTTCCATCAGTTCTATCGTAGCCCGGATGGCATCGGGCATATACATCATGGGCAGGAAAGTATTCGCTTTCAAAAAGCATTCATATTTTTTTTCTTCTATTGCTTCATGAAAAATTTCCACAGCGTAATCTGTAGTGCCGCCACCGGGGGTAGATTTATAAGAAATTAAACCGGGGTAGCGAAGACTTCTTACATCTACAGCATATTTCAAATGAAAATAATTACACCAAAACTCACCGGCATATTTGCTGATTCCATAAACAGTTGTGGGCTCAATAATAGTTTGCTGCGGGCAATTTTGTTTAGGGCTGGTTGGCCCAAATACAGCAATAGAACTTGGCCAGTAAATTTTATGTAATTTTTCTTCTCTTGCAATATTCAATACATTCAGCAGACTTTGCATATTTAAATGCCATGCAAGGCCCGGATTTTTTTCACCTGTAGCAGAAAGAATAGCTGCCAGTAAATAAATCTGCGTGATGCCCTGTCGTATGACCTGCACATGCAGCATTTCATTGTTCATCACATCGAGACTAACATAAGGGCCTGTGCCTTTCAGCAAATCATTTTCTTCCCGCAGATCTGAAGCAACCACATTGGCATTACCGTAAATTTTTCTAAGTGCAAGTGTGAGTTCCACTCCAATTTGTCCGGATGCGCCGATAACAAGGATTTTTTCTTTTACCATTGCATATAATTAGGAGGTAAATGTAAAGAAGATAAGGGGACAATAGACAATTGACAATAGACAAAATTGTCTTATAGCTGAAACACTGTTTTAATACTGTATAAACATTTCTATCCACTACCCAATATTGGGTATTGTAAAAAAATATTTATGCTTTAGCTTTATTGGCATTAATGAACTTATTTAAATAGTCATTCATTTTTTTCATTCATTCAAAAATTATTTTATGCAAAAAGAAGTTAATGGCACCGAATTAAAGGATTGGATAAATAATTATATATTCAATAAGGATTTAC
>JANOJO010000501.1:0-1687 GCA_031418795.1 Bacteroidota bacterium
GCTACCAGCCCTGCCCAGATATTACTTGACAAATGAAATACAAAAGCATTTTGTCCTGCAATAGAATAGTCAACTGCATAAGAAAGAATATGAAGTGGTGAGTAGTTTGTGAAATAGGGTGTAGTGAGAATAAATTGCAGATTCTTCAGGCTCATTTCCTTTATCCAGGGATTATCTGTTACATAACCAGGATCATCAACGGAGAAAAAACCAAGATTGAGATCGCCGGCATAAAGTAAAAGTGTTGCAATAACCAACAACAGAAAAATGCCTGTATTTGTTTTCCATGAACCTGGCAATAGCGGTTGTGAAGGATCAAATAGACTCAACTGTACTTTTACAGAGGTTTCTTTTTTATTTTCCTGCTTCCTTGATTCCGTATTTACAGAATCCACTTGTTGAGTTTGTGTGGCGGCAGGCTTGAATTTTTTTTTCTTTTTTGATGAAGACACACTGATTATATTTATATAAATTAATCTGTAAGATAATTTTAAAAAATTAACTGACTATCCGGATGAAGCAACCATATATTTTTTTGAACCACATAGGCACATAGCTACATAGGGTTTCACATAGAAATCTATGTGTTTCCTTCTATTGTGTACTATGTGCCTATGTGGTTCCATTACACGGTTGTAATATGTGGACAGTCACTAAAAATTATTTACCCGGAAGGGAAGCAATGATTTCTTCAAGCCTTTTTCTGTTAGTAGTAAGATCTTTCACCCAGTTTGCACCAAACTGATTCTGCTCTTCTTCTGCAAGTTTAATCCATGATAATGCTTCCCTGTAATTTCCTTCTGTCCAGGCCAAAATGCCAAGATTACTATGACAGTTTACCAGAACATTCTGCCTTGTTTCAGCAAATGTTACACGGCCAGCTTCATCTATAGCATTCATAAACTCTTTTCTTGCTCCTGTTAAATTGAGGCGGTCAAGCTGAAGCAACCCACGGTGAAAATAAAAATCAGGCATCATATTTCTCCCTTTTTTCTCAAGAGCTTTTTCAAAATCATTCCACGCCTGTTCCCTGAGATATTCCTGAAAAATTTTTTCTGTCTCGCCGTTTTTTATTCCTACCCTCCATTCTCCAAGTAGTTTTGAAAGCTGGGGATCGTCTTTCCAAACAATGGAAGCAAACTGTATTTCTTCCTCTACAGCAGGCCGTGGCTTCCTGGGATTATTGCCTAAACTGGCAGCTTTATCCATATAATGCCATCCCATATTATAATAAATCTTTGGATCAGATGATTTTTTTTTGGCGCCGAACCATACAGACCGTGGATCTATCCATTCAGAAAGATAATTGAGTGTACCCCGACACCAGAAAAAAGCAATTGTAAAAATTAATAAATATGCTGCAATCAAACTAACCCTTCCAAATCGTTTTGCTGTATTAATTATGCCCCATGAAATTAAAATTGTAAAAGAAACCGATGGTAAATAAAGATAACGGTCGCTTACAGGATGTACGAAAGAAAGAATCTGTGGAGGAATAAGTGTAAAAAGAATCCAGTAAATAAGTACAATTGTTATTGGAAATCTGCGAAGAAAAAATAATGGTAAAATAAATAAAGCAAGCAGAGCAACTGCGGCTGCTATTTGTGTAATCATTTCTCCCGGCTGTGGTGGAATACGGTAAATAACATAATCTCCAAAACCAGTAAGCAGCCACAGACTGTCAAGA
>JANOJO010000502.1:0-6229 GCA_031418795.1 Bacteroidota bacterium
GAAATTTCTATACGTAAAGTACTGTTAGCCGAAAAAGGTTGTAAACCGTCCACTATAAATATGCCGGGGGATAAACCGGGTTCAATAGTACCATTGTTTGTTATTGTATGGGAAAAAATCAAGGTGCCAATTCCTTTAATAACGCCTGCTGCAGCGTTTGTAACAGGTGTACTTATATTCGCTGAACCTGTATTGGTTCTTGTAAGTGTACCGTTATTAGTCAATCCTCCACCAAATTGCCACGTTGCCGAAGCACTGATATTAAAAATATTATTGTTGACAACTGCACCGTCAAAATTCAAACCTCCTTCCTGCCATGTCATCGTGCCATTGTTGGTTATAGTAACTCCTGTGCTGAGGCTTTTTACACCTACAGTACTTAATAATAAAGTTCGTCCTGCACCTATTGTAAGTGATCTTCCCAACGTACCGATTGTAAAAGTTCCATTGCCATTTAATGTAAATGCTCCACTACCTGTTATGGTTCCCTGTATAACAAAATCATTGTTCACTGTCAGGTTGCCATTACCATTAATTATATTGGAGTTTGAAAAAACAAGTGAGGCCGGAAACACCTGGCTGATATTTAATGTTAAGGTGCCTGAATTAGCAAAGCTTCCTGTTCCACTTACAACAGAACCTGTATTATGATTAAATGTTGAACTATTTTGCCAGGTAGAACCATTTGTAATATTTAGGATTCCTGTGTTTGTAAAGACATCTGAGCTGGTTAAAGAACCTCCGCTTAAATTAATGGTGCCACTATTACTCCATGGAGTAGAAATAGTAGTTGAGCCTGTTGTCTTGTTGATGGTGCCGGTATTTGTCAACCCCCCACTGAATTGCCACAATGCGGATGCTGTTATATTGAATATATTATTGTTGACAACTGCACCAGAAAAATTTAACCCGCCTTCCTGCCAGGTCATTGTGCCATTGTTTGTTAGAGTAACTCCTGTACTTAAACTCTTCACATTTGTAGTATGTAATAATAAAGTTCGCCCTGCCCCCATTGTAAGTGATCTTCCCAATGTGCCGCTTGGAAAAGTTGCATTGCCATTTAGTGTAAAGGCACCTCCTCCAGTTATGTTTCCCTGTATAACAAAATCATTGTTTACTGTCAGGTCGCCATTACCATTGATGGTATTTGAATTTGAAAAAACAAGGGTTGCAGGAAACACCTGGCTGATATTTAATGTTAAGGTGCCTGAATTAGCAAAGCTTCCGGTTCCGCTTACAACAGAACCTGTATTATGATTAAATGTTGAACTATTTTGCCAGGCAGCACCATTTGTAATATTTATGGTTCCTGTGTTAGTAAAGACATCTGAACTGGTTAAAGAACCTCCGCTTAAATTAATGGTGCCACTATTGCTCCATGGTGTAGAAATAGAAGTAGAACCTGCAGTTTTATTGATAGTACCACTATTGGTAAGTCCGCCAGGAAATTGCCACAATGCCGAAGCGCTGATATTGAAAATATTGTTGTTCACTACTGCACCAGAAAAATTCAAACCTCCTTCCTGCCATGTCATCGTGCCATTATTGGTTATTGCAACACCTGCACTTAATTGTTTTACATCTGCAGTGCTGAGCAGAAAACTACCACCGTTATTGATCAATATGGTTCCTGTACCAGCAATTGTACTGGTGTTAAAATTCATTGTCCCATTCACAACAATATCATCACCAGCTCCATTGTTCAAGGTTAATGTGGAAGTAATAGTTAAAATGCCACCAGATTCCACTATCGTCTGGTCAGTGGTTATAGCGCTATTCGCTACTATGGTATGAGGACTTCGGATAGATATGATACCATCAGCCGATGATGGAGCTGTTGCTGCGGCTACCCATGAGGAACCATTAAAACGTTCCCATGCCGCAATTGAACTCCAATTGCCGTTAGTTACACTCCGGTAGTCACCGGTTGTTTGGGATTGTACCGATAAGGTTATGAACAACAAAAAAATTGCCGGCATAGTTTTGGTAATATATTTTTTCATACACATCATTTTTTAAACGGTTACTGTGTTTGCTTGAATAAAAGGATAGAAGGAATTGTTGCCAGCCAGGAAGATTAATGACAGTAAATGTATTTTTTTAGACTATACAGGGAAATAGCTAAATGTAGTAAGGGAATTATACGATATTATTTTTCAATGCAAGGGAAACTGCTTCGCCCAGGGAGTGTACGTGAAGCTTTTCGTATATTTTTTTTATATGAGCGTTTACGGTAAAATAACTGATACCTAATTTATCAGCCACCATTTTATAACTAAGTCCATCTGACAAAAACTTCAGCACTTCTTTTTCTTTTGGAGTAAGTTTATATTCTTCTTTTTGCTGGATGGGTTTATTAAAATAATGCATTACCCGCAGTGCTACGGAAGGTGTCATGTAGGCACCGCCCTGGTAAACTTCTTCTATACTCTGCGTAATTTTTTCTGCTGATGCCTTTTTTAAAATATAACCCTCAGCACCTGCCTGCAGAGAAGCAAATATTTTTTCCTCATCTTCAAAAACCGTTTGCATGATAATACGGATATGCGGAAAATTCTTTTTAATAATACTTACTCCGCTGATGCCATCTACATTCGGCATTTCAATATCCATCAGCACTACATCAGGTTGAAATTGCTCCATATCTGCTTTCACATTACTGCAATCGGGGAAAGCGGCTATACACTGCATACCTTCTGTTAATGAAAGCAGTGCTATCAGGCTTTCACTTCTTTGGAGACTATCGTCATATATTACCAGCCGTATCACGGTGTTAAATGTAATTTTAAATTATTGTTACTTAGTATCGCTAATAGTAGTGAGTGGAATTTTACTTTGCACTTTAGTGCCGTTTCCGGGTGATGAACTGATCTGAAAATCTCCACCTAACGTTTCCGTACGTTTCTTCATATTCAACAAACCGTTTCCATGTTTTTTATTGCTGATGTCAAATCCTTTTCCATTATCTGAAATTTCCAGGTGCAGGTACTTGTTTTGATTGTATAATTTAATTTCAACCTGGCTGGCTGCGCTGTATTTAGCCGCATTATTCATAGCTTCTTTTGCTATGAGTAAAATATTTTTCCGTGCTTCGATATTAAGTAATTTTTTATCGGCCCCTTTCTCTATTTCGTAGCTGCATTCTATATTCAACGGGGTAAGCAGTTCATAGCCAAAATTTTTCAGTTTTGCCTCCAGGCTTACCTCGCCCATTTGCCCGGTGTTAATTGCCCAAACGATATCATTCATATTCTCCATGACCTGGCGGGTGTTTTCATTTATATTTTTCAGGGCATCAATTGCAGTGTCGGTGTTTTTATAAATCGCCTTCTGAGCCACACTGGAGTAAACATGAATACTGCTGAGTGTAGCGCCTACTTCATCATGCAGGTCCTGCGAAATACGATTACGAATGGCCATTAATTTTTTTAGCTGGGTAATACGGTACCGGTAAAATGTATAGAGCACTATTATTATAAAAATTCCCAGCAACAGATAAAACCAGTTTGTTCGCCACCAGGGTGTGAGAATGGTAAAATCGTAAACAGCTTTGCTTCCCCATTGAAGATTATTATAGCTTGATTGTATCTCCAGTTTATATTTTCCAGGCGGAAGGGCATTGAATGAAACATTATTAACACCTTGCAGACGGATCCATTCATCGCCGACACCGATAAGCCGGTAGCGGTAATAGATGAGATCGGGCCTGATAAAATCATTGGCCGTGAAAAAGAAATTGAAATTATTCTGCGTATGAAGATATTTTATTTCGTCGGTAACAGGCGTTTCTTTTCCATTGACTGAAAGCGATGAAAAATAGATACCCGGTGCCAGGGTATCTAACCCAATATCTTCAGGTCTGAAATAATCGATGCCACTTGTACCGGAAAAATACATCGTTCCATCCTCCGTTCGTACTCCACCATTGCGGTTGAATTCTGAATTTAGCAGTCCGTCACGACGGGAAAAATTTTGAAAAGTTTTATTCACAATATTGAACCTGGATAAACCATTATTAGTGCTTAACCATAAATTGCCTTTTTTATCCGGCACTATATAATAAATAACATTATCTGGCAGCCCATCTTTTGTAGTGTAATTATAATATTTTTGATGCCGGTGGTCAAAATAATTAAGTCCGCCGCCTTTTGTTCCTATCCAAAGATTCTTTTTTTCATCCCCGGTAACACAATAAAGGAAATTTTCATTCAATGAAAAAGGATCGGAAGAAACATGTACAAAAAGCGTATCATCAAAACTTTTCTTATCAACCCGCAGCAAACCATTGATGGAAGCTGCCCAATAAAATTCTCCGTCGTCAAAGGCATTGGTGGTATAGTACGAATTACCAAAGCTGGTATCCCGGTTAAAAATAGTAAATGCAGGAGCGGTTACTGCAATGGCATCGCTGTCATGCAGCAAAAATTGGTTGGGTTGCAATATCGTTCTGTTAAAAAGATTCCTGGCAATAGTTTGTTGCACTTTTGAAACCTCTTCCATTCTTTTACCGGTGGTTACATAAAAAATTTTGTCAATTCCCATTTTATTGGAATTAGTATAACCAATTACTTTATTATTATGAATAATTGAAAAATTACGGGAGCCGGTTTCTGCCGCAATCTCTCCACCGGGCCATTGGTAAAGCCCATATATCATTCGTTGAAAATTACCTGGAGTTAATTCTTCAAGGCCAATGGAAGAGAAAGGGCTTTTCTGAATACGGCATTTTAACAGGCCTTCACCGAATGTACCCAACCAAAGGTTTTCATCTTTATCTTTCAATAAGCAACGGATCTCCTTATTTCCTTTTAATGATTTGGAATCTCCCAGCAGTTCCCGGAAAGAAAGGGTTTGGCTGGCCTGGTTAAACTGGAGAAGTCCCATAGTTGTGCCGATCCACACATCGCCGTCGAATGATTCTGCAAATTCATAAATATCCGGAGGTGTAAATGAATTAAATAATCCGGGATCAAGGATTGTTATCATCTTTCCCCGGTAATCCAAAACTTCAAATGATACGCCCTGGTTGAAGAGGTATCGGTTACTTCTTTTATCCTGGTAATAATGTGAAATAGCTATACCTGTTTTAATAAATCCCGCATCCGTTTGCAAACTGGCTTTCCATTCATTTGCCACCTGGTCATATACGTAGTTCCCATCAGTACCCATCACACCCACTTTCTTTCCTTGTTTATCCATTGCGTAAAATCGTCCCAATACATTGAGTTCCTTTTTGATTATCGTTTTTAACCAACGTTTGCTGGCAGTTAGGAATAAATAGATTTCGTTATCTCTGGTATTAACCAGGAGACTATCATTGCTTAATAAATAAAGATGTATTATTCCAAATGCAATGCCTTTCCCTGGTAAGCCCACTCTTACATTGCGACCTGTTTCCGGATCAAAATAATTTAATCCATTGCTGGTTCCAATCCACAGTTTCCCATCACTATCCTGTAACATGGTATTGATCGTGTTATCAGAAAGGCTGCTGCTGTCATCATTATTTGCATAATATTTTTTAAAACTATAACCGTCATAACGATTCAGTCCATGATGAGTGCCTGCCCAGATAAAGCCCCGTTTATCCTGCAGCAGGCAATACACCACATTTTCAGATAAGCCCTGGTCGGTGGTAAACTGCTCGTAAATGATCTGGTTTTGTGCGAAAGCAGTATGGCTGTTTAAGAAAAAAGCAAAACAGAGGGGTAATAAAACGATATTATATGATTTTGGAGAAAAGCACATACAGACTGATTATTCTTCTAATTTAATAAAAGAAAAGGATCAGCCCAAACGGATAATTGCAGCCGCCACCACCCCGGCCGTTTCAGCCCTTAATCGTGTATCACCTAATGACACAGCATCAAAATAACGTTGTGTGGCAAGCTGAATTTCTTCTTTGGTAAAATCACCTTCCGGGCCAATTAAAATGATCTGCGAGGGAAGTGTTTCATTTACCAGGTCAGCCAGGTTTCGTTTTTCATTTTCTATGCAATACGCAATAAATTTTTGCTGTTGATCCGCCTGGTCAACTACCTGCTTAAAGGAGACCGGTTCATGTAAAACAGGCAACCAAACCTGCTGGCTCTGCAGCATAGCGCTGATACAAATGCCCAGCATTCTATCATACCTGAACTTTTCTTTATCCGTTCTTTCACAAATCAATGGAATGATTTCTGAAACTCCTATCTCTGTTGCTTTTTCTAAAAACCATTCAAAGCGGTTG
>JANOJO010000503.1:0-6294 GCA_031418795.1 Bacteroidota bacterium
TGAACAGGCCGCAGTAGCAAAGCATGAAGCATGGCAATTTGAATTAGGCAGTTCTGATAACCATTCTTTGATTGATAAAAGAATAAAAGAAAGCCTGAAAGATGAAAAAGATTTTTTATTAATTGGCGGACCACCCTGCCAGGCTTATTCATTGGTAGGTCGTGCAAGAAGACAGGAAGCCGAGGGATTAAATAAGAATGATCCAAGGGTTTACCTATACAGGGAATATTATAGAATACTTGCGGTTCATCAACCTCCTGTATTTATTATGGAAAACGTAAAGGGTATTCTTTCTTCTCAGGTTGATAATGAAGGCGTGTTCAAACAACTCATAAATGATCTCCAAAATCCTGTTGAGTCATATAAAAAACTGGAAGGAGAAGAAAATATAACAAAAAGCAAAATCAGGTATAAAATATATTCTTTAGTAAAAAGGCCTGGCAAGGATATGTTTGAGAAAGAAATATTTAACCCAAAGGATTTTATTATTCGGTCAGAAGAATATGGAATACCACAAACAAGACACAGAGTAATTTTGCTTGGCGTACGAACTGATATAGAAACAACGCCTGGTTTACTGGAAAAAGCTAAAAATTTAATTCCTGTTGATGATGTATTAAGTGGCTTACCAAATATCAGAAGCGGTTTATCAAAAGAAGCAGACAGCAAGCAGGACTGGAAAAAAGCAATAGAAGGTTTGCTTGAAACGAATGTTGAAAAGCAGGTTGATGCGGAAGTATGGAAAAAAATGAAGAGGGTAATTGATACTTTATCATTACCGCAAAAAGACAAAGGAAGTATTTACGTAGAATATACTGCCGATATTACTTATAATAAAGCATGGTACTTAGATAACAAGTTAACCGGGGTATGTAATCACGAAAGCAGAAGTCATATTAAACAGGATTTATTCCGTTATCTCTTTGCTTCATGTTTTGCAAAAGTAAAAAGCCGGTCGCCTAAGTTATCGGATTTCCCCGAGTCTTTGTTACCTAAACATCTTAATGTTACAGGAGGAAAATTTGCAGATCGTTTCAGAGTTCAATTATATGGAAAACCCTCAAAAACCGTAACCAGCCATATTTCAAAAGATGGGCATTATTTTATTCATCCGGACTCCAGGCAATGCAGAAGTTTAACTGTGAGGGAAGCGGCCAGGATTCAGACATTTCCTGATAACTATTTTTTTTGTGGGCCTAGAACTCAGCAGTTTCATCAAGTGGGAAATGCTGTACCACCTTTATTGGCAAAACAAATTGCAGCAATCGTTAAGAAGCTTTTTTAGTTTCAAATAAACAGATTTCATTTCTGAAAACATTTTCAGAAGCATGATTCAATAGCCTATTCCGATAAGCATTGTATCTAACAAATGCATTCTTTACTTCTTTGTCATCTCCAATAGTTTTATCTAAAAACATCATTTCTGAAACAATTTTAGAAACGTAATCATTTGGACTTATTAATTTTGTATCGACCATGTTAGCAATCAGATTCCCGAACCCTCCGATCCTTCCTGCTCTTGATTTCTCTGCTAACTTATCTATCAATTCATATTTTGTACTTGCATCAAACAATCTTTGACCAATAATGAAATATCTTCTTGGAAAAATATCTCTGCTTCTTTTTCCAACACAATGCTCAAATGTTGCTTTAGCTGGTTTCACAGAATAATCTCCTTTGTCAAAATCCGTTTTTGCTCTTCGCCAAAATGTTTCTTCTTTAAAATAATTCATTGACATCCATCTCCACATTCCAATATCGTCTACATGGAATCTTGCAAATCCTAGTTGTTTTAAGTTCGAGTGAAATATTTTAGCCAGATCAAATTCTAATCGTTCAGGTTTTATATCAACATATTTGTTCTGAAGTTGCTTGATTTCTTCTTTGATGTTTTTTATAATACTTTCTTCGTCATCACTAACTTCTCCTTGGACATCAAAGGCAATTTTTCCAATGTATTTATTAAACTTTTCCTGATTGTAAATCGTGAATACATTTCTCAAATCAAAATTCGGAGCATCCTTTTCAGCAGGAGGCTCTAAAAATTCAATAAATTGCTCAATCTTGTTTTTATAACTTTTCATATTATGCTTCTGCTTTAATAATTTTTAAAAGTTCCTTTTTGTATTTGAAATTAGAGTTGGTTTGCAATCCGTAAAACAAATCTTGTGATAGTTTCAAAAACTCTTTCGTCTGGGTGGCAGAATATTTTTCCATCTGAATAATCTCAATCAGTTTGGGTTTTGTTATTTCACAGTACCTTGAAAACAAATCCAAAACACTTTTATATTTTTTATCAGCAGCGTCATAGCGACTAACAAAAATTAACCACTTTAAATAAGAGTCAAGAAAATAAAACATAGACATAATGAAAGTAATATTTACTGTTTGCAAATCATCCCGTGTAAAGTATTCTTTGAATTCTTCAGAATATTTAATTCGTGGAATATCTGTCTCGTTATCTAGTCCTTTTATTTCAAAAACTTTATCTCCAATATTATCGGGCTCAATAGGGAGATAAGCACCGCCAATATCTTTTCGCTCATCAATCTGAATTGTAATTTCTTCGCTCTCTGAAAGGATTGAATACTTCGTGTTCGCTTTCCGAAGAAGTGTTTTGCTGTTTCCTTTCTCCCTTAAAACGAATGCCGAAATGGTAAGCAATTCCTTTACTTCATTAATCGGAATTTGGAATGAGTATGTTTTTTTTATTCCAATTTCGTTCAGTGGAATATGTTTTTGTTCACTACACCATCGGGTAGTTTTACACCAAACCTCAATGACAATCGACAATACTTCTTCCGGTTTTTCAGAATCGTCAACAAGAAATTTAAAATCGCTTATCCCAGTTGCACCAGCCCATTGTGTTGAAAGGTTTATTGTAAGTGTACTGTGTGAACGAGGAGTAATTATTTTCCCTGAATCCAAATAAAAATTGAATAGGTTAAGGTGGTTCTTGTCAGGAATTTTTATTTCCTCTTCTATTCCGTCAAGCAAAACTTTTCCCTTTAGAGAAATCAAATTTGCTCCCGTTTTATATGGTTCAATTAAAATTGTTTTCTCACTCATGATGTTACTTCGGTTTTACCAAATGTTTTAATAATCGGTTTTAGATTTTTGAAACGGGAATTACTATCAATGTTACAAGTTCTGATTCTAACAGTGAGAGGTTCACCAGGACTTAAAAGAATGGAAGGGGTATTTCCAGCATCTATTTCATTTCCAAACCTATCAAACAACTCTATGTTTTCAAAGTCTGGTATACCGAGATTATCAAAATCCTTATTTGTTTCGCCTTCCAATGACTCAATGAAGCTTTTAAACTCAACCCGAACATTCTCTGGAACATTTTCAGAATGGATAAACTTAAATTCATAATTATATCTGCCATCTATAATTTCGGGGTTCGTAACCCCATCTGGAGTTCTCATAAAATATAATGCTTTGCCTGTTACTTCATCACCGGAAGCTTTAAGGCGAGCAAGTTTTTTGAAGATTGAGCAAATATCTTTATTACTTGGTTGTGCTTTTTCTTCTTCAAATAATTTTTTGAAAGCTCTATGAATTGAATCGTAAATATCTCTGATAGTTTTTTCAGGTGCTGGCCTCCTTCCTTCAAACAATTCCAGAAAACAAATTGCATAATCAGCAGGATATGAACACCATTTATTGTGAGCAGGATTTTCAGCGTAAGCCAAAAATAATTCAAGATGCTTTCTTTTGTTTAAATCAGGTTCAACTTCTGAAAGCAACCCTGTAAACAGAATACTTTCGGTTCTTATATCCGTTGAATGTTCTAAAAATTTTGTTGCTTCATCGTAATGTGTTACAATCATTCCTTTACCCCTTGTTAGCGCAACTGTATTCTTTGTTTCCCAATGATTTTCGTAATCCTCGTCCTCAGACAAAACTCTTATAACTAAATCTAGTTTTACTCTTTCCCTCTCAGAAGCGAAACGATTAAATTTGCTCACAAAGCCTTTTTGCAATCCAGGAACATCAACTTCAATGATTTCACGTTTAAATTTTTCACTTGGCGGACATCCATCCTCATACCATTTTAGAATTGCAATTTTAAATTTAAGTTCATGAACTTCTTTTGTCAGATAATCTTTATTTACTTGGGTAGTTTGCTTTTCGCTTTCAATTACGACCTTCAATTGTTCATTGTAAATCGGGATAAACCAATTTTGCAACACCTGTGTTCTGAATTCTGAAAAAACATTTTCTAAAGTTGGTTCATCAAAAGAAAAATTATCCATGCTTTCAATTGCAGGATGAAGAAAAGGAATTAGAAAAGTGCAACCAGGCTCACTCCTCAAATCCATCCCGAATTTTTTTGCCATTTCATCGGCAGTCTCATTAGTGTATGGAAATGCATCTGTATCAGGTTTACAATACCAGCCATCTCCCCAGTAGCTACTGTTATTTTCTTTGTCATAGAATGGAGCAATCATACACCTTCCCATAAATCTCTTAGAATGAATAATATTTTCTTCGGTATCATTATAGTGCTCTGACAATTTTGTATAACAGAACCAAGTCCACATTTTAGAAATGTAAGTAAAGATTGAACTTCCTTTTCCCCATGTTCCCCCACTGTTTGATAATTCTTTTTTATTTTCGTTGTTATCAGTTTGACGAACTAATGCATTGAAATGTGATTTGTCATTTGCACCGATTACAGAACCAGTAAGTCCAACACAATTTATTTCTTCAACGACAAGGCAAAGTGTCTTTTCTTTTTTACCAGAAATTATGTCGTAACCATCTTGCATATGAACTTTCACTTCTGGCAACGCTTCTTCGTAGGATTTTTTTAGAAGTGCGATATGTTCCTCACCAAGCAAAGCAAGAAAGTTCCTGATTTCTTCTTTTCCCCATTCCTTAATTACAATTCTGATTTCAACCGGAAGTGTTTCATCAAACCTTGCATCAAGACAGTTCTGAATTAATTCACGAACAAAAGTTTTGATATTGTGTGCACCTAGGTCTTTAAACCTTGGTGGCTTGCGAGTCAACCCCTTATTGCTCTTGACTTTTGTATAATCCCAATATGGTTTCATTAAGTAATTTTAAAATTCAAAAGTTTGTTTGCCTGATTTACTGCTACTGTTAAATGAAGCTTTCAATAAATTCACTTTCTCATTAATTGCCCTCAACATTTTTCTTACCTCTTCATCGGTATAGTCATACGTACTTGTATTAGCACACTTGGATAAGCTATCAATGTCATCCAATACTTTCTGAACCCTTCTTCCGGCAACATTTTTAAATCGGTCTTTCTTTGCGGTTGACTTTGCCATGATCAAAATTTACTGCGAACCTACCAGGGATTATTGAAATAACCAAATATAATGCAAACTATTTTTAAAACTATTATTACAAATAATAGCAAAAAATTAAGATTATAATTATAAATAGAGTATAAAATATTATATAAAATAAATAGTTCACTATATTAAAAGTCTTTTACCCCCTCGGCTGTATCTCCGCTATAAGTGTTCAAAAGATTGAAAATAATCCCGAAGGGATGCTATTATTATAGAGTGAACCATTAAATATTCGCTAAACCCCGAAGGGGTGACATATTTTTTTATATCATCCCTTCGGGATTTTGATTTCCTGTTCCTGGATTTTCTATAATAATATCAGCCTTTCAGGCTTAAAAGTGAAATAATTAATAAGTAAAAACATCTTCCGGACACTTATAATATCCTCGCCGGCCATTTCCGCTCCAATAAAAGCCCAATAAAGTTTTACAGTACAAGTGAGTGACACAACGATGCTTAATAGCATTACAAATGCCGGTAACAAAAAAAACCTCCCTTTCTCCGCCCGCCTGCCGGTTATAGACATATGCTTACCGTGGGGGTAACATTTCATCCATGCCGTTGATATAATTCCGAAATCAAATTATTTAAACTAAAAAAAAATTATCATGAAAAAGTTATTTAAATCATTCATCCCTGTGCTGGCCCTGTTCAGCCTGTTCTTTACTTCCTGCAAAAAGGAAAACACTGCCAATCCCAATGCAGTATTCTGGATCAATTACAAATACACGACCCCTGCGCCTAACCAGGCTTCGGGTTCGGGCAGCGGCAACATCGCAAACGGTATTGTTCGTGCGGTGTATCTGCTTGATCCTTACCTGCACGGCTCGGGAATTTGCCAGGGTGGCAAATGGAGTTTTACGGTTAAACCAAATCCCAGGACTGCGACATTTGCGGCAACGCAGGATCAAAAAACCGGTGTTGTTAGATTTGCAGGCGGTTCATCCCCGGCCACGTATGA